>DASUNK010000031.1:0-4005 GCA_036277195.1 Longimicrobiaceae bacterium
CCGGTGAGCGCGGCTCAATGGACAGGGTGCGAGCTATCCGCACGCGCAGTGCCAGGACAAATCGGTGCGGGCTCGGGGAGAGGCCGGACCCGGGGCGCCGTTGCCGCGGCGCGCTCCGGGCGGGTATCTTCGGCGGACCGGGACGCGCCCGCCGGGGTGCAGGTGCCCAAGGTAACGTCCTCCCCGCCGCGATACAACAGGCTGAGCCCGACGCCGATGTCCGCCATCGCCCCCGCCACCCTCGAAGGGTGGTACGCGCTGCACCAGGTGTTTTCCGCCGACTGGCCCGCCTTGCGGGTGCCGGGCGCGGCCGCGCGCGTGGCCCGCGGCGCGCAGGAGGCGTTCGCGGCGCTGGCCCCCGGGGAGGGGTGGAGCGCGCACTTCCGCCTGGTGGGCGGCGCGGGCGACTTCCTCTTCGTGCACTTCCGCCCCACCCTCGACGCGCTCGCCGCCGTGCAGCTGGCGCTGCGCCACTCCCCGCTCTCGGACGCGCTGCGGCTGGAGTACGACTACCTCTCGGTCACCGAGGCGGGGCTCTACCACGCCACCGCCGAGGCGGCGCGCGCGGGCGAGCCCGGCTCCGAGGCGTTCCGCGCCCGCGTGGACGAGGCGCTGGCGGCCGAGCGCGCCTCGCCGCACGTGCGCACCCGCCTCTACCCCGAGGTGCCCGAGGGGATGCGCTACGTGTCGTTCTACCCGATGAGCAAGCGCCGCGCGGCCGGGCAGAACTGGTACACCCTCCCCGTGGGCGAGCGCAGCCGCCTGATGCGCGAGCACGGGATGACCGGGCGGCGCTTCGCCGGGCGCGTCTTCCAGGTGATCACCGGCTCGGTGGGGCTCGACGACTGGGAGTGGGGGGTCACCCTCTTCGCGCGCGACCCGCTGGAGTTCAAGCGCATCGTCACCGAGATGCGCTACGACCAGGCGAGCGCGGAGTACGGCGAGTTCGGCGCCTTCTACACCGGCATCCGTTTTGCGCCCGAGGAGTGGCCGGGCCTGCTGGGGGCGGACGGCTCCGCTTCCTGAGCCGGCCGTGCGGCGTCTGCCGGGAGCCCGAACCCCAAGGCGGTTCGGGCTTTTTGCTGGCACGCCGCCGGGCCGCCTCGTATCTTGCGCGCCATGAAACCTACGCAGCCCTTCACCTCGATCGGCTCCTCCACGCTCGGCGTCTTCGAGGGCCTGGGACGCTTCAGCGCCTTCGTGGGCGAGTCCGTGCGGGCCACCGTCGCCGGGCTGACCACCTGGGGCCCCCTCCTCCCGGTGCAGATGCGCCGGCTGGGGGTGAACTCGCTCCCCATCGCCCTCTTCCTGGCCGCCTTCACCGGGATCGTGCTGGCGCTCCAGGCCTCGTACACCTTCACCGGCGCCATCCCGCTCTACTTCGTGGGCGCGCTGGTGGGGAAGACGATGATCCTGGAGCTGGGGCCGGTGCTCACCGGGCTGGCGCTCTCGGGGCGGATCGGCGCCAACATCGCCGCCGAGATCGGCACTATGCGCGTCTCCGAGCAGATCGACGCGCTGGAGACCATGGCGTACGACCCGATGGCCTACCTGGTGGTGCCGCGGGTGCTGGCGGGCACGCTCATGCTCCCCGTCATCGTGATCCTCTCCAACGTGGTGGGGATCACCATGGGGTGGCTGACCGCGCTGCAGATGCTGGACATGTCCACGCAGCAGTTCATCCGGGGGCTGCGGCTCTTCTACGTGCCGTTCGACATCACCTACTCGGTGATCAAGTCGCTCTCCTTCGGGCTGGTGATCACCGTCATCGGGTGCTACCAGGGCTTCCACACCCAGGGCGGGGCCGAGGGGGTGGGGGTGGCCACCACCCGCGCGGTGGTGACGGCGGGGATGCTGATCCTGGTCCTCGACGCCTTCTGGGCGATGGTGCTCCTGTGAGCATCGAGCTGCGCGGCCTGCACAAGGCGTTCGGCCGCAAGAAGATCCTCCGCGGCGTCGACCTGGACGTGGAGGAGGGGGAGACGGTGTCGCTGGTGGGCTTCTCCGGGGCGGGGAAGTCGGTGATGCTCAAGCACATCGCCGGGCTGCTCCGCCCGGACGCGGGGACGGTGAAGGTCGACGGGCTGGAGGTGCCGAAGCTGGAGCGGAAGCAGCTGAACGCGCTGCGGATGAACCTCGGCTACGTCTTCCAGTTCGCCGCGCTCTTCGACTCCATGACCATCGCCGAGAACGTGGCCATGGGGCTGCGCAAGAAGGGGGGCTCCACCGAGACGCAGATCCGCGACCGGGTGCGCGAGTCGCTGGCCCGCGTGGGGCTGGAGGGGTTCGAGGGACGGCTCCCCTCGGAGCTCTCGGGGGGGCAGCGCAAGCGCGCGGGGCTGGCGCGGGCCATCGCCTACGGGCCCAAGTACCTGCTCTACGACGAGCCCACCAGCGGGCTGGACCCGGTGACCACCACGGTCATCGACCGGCTCATCCTGAAGATGAAGGAGGAGCTGGGGGTCACCAGCGTGGTGATCACCCACGACATGGAGAGCGCGTACGCCATCAGCGACCGCATCGCCATGCTGTACGAGGGGCGGGTGGTGGAGGTGGGGACGCCGGACGAGATCCGCGCCACGCGCAACCCGGTGGTGCGGGCGTTCATCGAGGGGCAGCCGGACCTGGCGCACGACGCCGAGGCGCCCGCGCCCGCCGCCGCGCACCGAGGGAGGAAGGAATGAGGCTCAAGAACGAGGCGCTGGTGGGGATGGTGGTGGTGGCCGGGATCGTGGTGGCGATCGCCGGCGGCATCTGGCTCTCCGGCCGCCCCTTCGGGCAGACCCAGTCCACCATGCGGGCGGCCTTCGCGGAGGTGGGGGTGCTCGCCGAGGGGAGCCCGGTGAAGTACCGCGGCGTGCGGGTGGGGAACGTGACCGACATCCGCCTGGCGGGCGGGGGGACGGGGGTGCTGGTGACCTTCGAGGTGACGCCGGACCTGGCGCTCCCGCGCGACCCGGCGGTGGTCATCTCCCCCGAGTCGTTCTTCGGCGACTGGCAGGCCTCCATCGTCTCGCGCGCCACGGCGGACAACCTGGACTTCACCGAGGTGCGGGGGACGGACATCCTCCCCGGCGCCACCATGCCGGACATCACCCAGCTCACCGCGGTGGCGGCCGACATCGCCGAGGACATGCAGGTGCTGGCGGACCGGGTGCAGATCGCCTTCACCGAGGAGACGGCGCGCGACATCCGCGAGACGATCGAGAACGTGCAGGAGGTGAGCGCGCAGCTGGGCGGCTTCATCGACCAGCAGACGCGCACCTACGCGGCGGTCTCGCGCAACGTGCTGGAGAGCACGGCCAACATCCGGCGCACCACCGCCACCGCCGAGGCGGCCGCGGCCGACGTGCGCGCGGCGCTCACCACCGGCGACGTGCGGCAGTCGATGGCCAACCTGCGGCGGGCCAGCGAGAACCTGGCGGCCTTCAGCGCGCAGCTGCAGACGGCGGCGGGCGGGGTGCCGGGGCTGGTGGCGCGGGCGGACACCACGGTGGCCTCGTTCGGGCGCACCGCCGAGAGCCTGAACCAGGCGGTGCGGGCGGCCACGCCGGCGCTGCAGGAGGTGGCGCCCACCATCGTGGAGGCGCGCAACGCCCTGGCCACGCTGAACCTGGCCATCCAGAAGATCAACGAGGGCGAGGGGACGCTGGGGCGGCTGATCGACGACCCGGCCCTCTTCGAGGAGACGCAGCGGGCGATCGTCACCCTGCGGCGGCTGCTGGCGGACATCCAGGCGAACCCCGGGAAGTACATCGGGCAGCTCCAGATCTTCTGACGCACTTCGCACTTCGCACTTCGCACTTTCGCACTGCGGTCATGGCACTGGTCGTCCAGAAGTACGGCGGCACCTCGGTGGGCACCCCCGAGCGCATCCGCGCGGTGGCGGCGCGGGTGGCGCGCGCGCGCCGCCGCGGCGACGACCTGGTGGTGGTCGTCTCCGCCATGGGGCACCACACCGACGAGCTGATCGCGCTGGCGGAGAAGGTCACCGGCCAGGCGCGC
>DASUNK010000032.1:0-3664 GCA_036277195.1 Longimicrobiaceae bacterium
CCCGCGGCCTCGGCGCGCCGCACCAGCTCGCGGGTGAGCTCGCGGTCGCGGTAGACGTAGAGCTGGAACCAGAGCGCGGCGGGCGCCGCGGCGGCGATCTCCTCGATGCAGCAGGTGGCCAGCGTGCTCGCCACCATGACGGTGCCGGCGGTGTGCGCGGCGCGGGCGGTGGCTCTTTCGCCCTCGGGGTGGGCCAGGCGCTGGAAGGCCACCGGCGCCAGCAGCACCGGGAAGGGGATCCGGGTGCCGAGCACCTCCACCGAGGCGTCCACGCGCCCCACGTCCACCAGCACGCGGGGGCGCAGCCAGAAGCGGCCGAAGGCGGCGCGGTTGGCGCGGAGCGTCACCTCGTCCTCCGCGCCGCCGGCGAAGTAGTCGTACGCCGCCCGCGAGAGCCGCTCGCGCGCGGCGGCCTCGTACTCCTCCAGGTTCAGCGGCGGCGCGGGCTCCGTCATCTCCCGTCCCCTCAATCCCGCGGAGAGCCCTGCAGCAGCGGCTCCAGCGGCACGTTCTCGGCGCCGCGCTCGGTGCAGACGGCGTAGGTGCCGCCCGGGTAGAGCGTCACCCCCGCGTGCTCGCCCCGCGCGTTCAGCACGTAGAACTGGATGCCGAAGTTCGGCGTCCCCCGGTCGTTGAGCAGCCGGCGCTCCACCGTGTTCGCCACGATCCGCCGCAGCCCCTCCATCCCCGCGTCCTTCGGGCTCAGCCCCCGCCGCAGTCCCTCCACGATCAGGAACGACGTCAGGTTGAAGAGGTTGGCCTCGCCGCGCCCGGTGGACCCCGCCGCGCCCACCTGCCCGTCCACGTACAGCCCCGCCCCCAGGATCGGCGAGTCGCCCACGCGCCCGGGGATCTTCCACGCCAGCCCGCTGGTGGTGGTGACGCCGCAGATGTCGCCGCGGGCGTTGACGGCGTTGCAGTTGATGGTGCCGTAGTAGTGGTGCGGGTCGATCAGCCCGGCCGCCACCATCTCCAGCGCGGCGGCGTGGCCGGCCTCGGCGCGCGTGGCGGGGTCCGGGAAGTGGGCCGGGTCCGAGCGGCGCTTCCACTCCAGCCAGAGCTGCCGCGAGCGCGGGGTGTTCAGGTCGTCCTCCACCGTGAACCCCAGCTGCCGCGCGAAGCGCTGCGCGTCGCGCCCCACCAGCAGGTGGTGGTCGGTGTTCTCCAGCACCGCCTTCGCCACCAGCGACGGGGTGCGCACCCCCTCCAGCGCCGCCACCGCCCCGGCGCGCCTGCGCGGGCCGTGCATCACCGACGCGTCGAGCTGCACCACCCCCTCGGCGTTCGGCAGCCCGCCGAAGCCCACGCTGGCGTCGCCCGGGTCCAGCTCGTTCAGGTTCACCCCCGCCACCACCGCGTCCAGCACGTCGGCGCCCCCGGCCATCAGCTGGAACGCCTTCTCCACCGCCGTCAGGGTGCCGCCGTTGCGGAACTGGTTGCCGTTCCCGGAGGCGATCACCACGGGGGTCGCGGCTCCGCGCACGTGGACCGCCGGCGCGGCGCCGTGCAGCGGCTTCGGGAGCGAGGCCGCGGCCGCCGCGGCGGCGCCGGCGGCGAGGAACTCGCGGCGGGTGACGATGGTGGGCATGGGACCGGGTTCCGGATGGGTGATGAGGGACGCGCGGGGACGCAGGATCTTGGGGCGATGGCGGGCCGCGGGCAACCTCTCGCTTGAGGGGAAGGCGGGCGCGGCGTAGCTTGTGCGCGTCCCGGCCGCTCTCCATGCCCCGCATCCCCCATCGGTGAGACTACCTGGCTTCCGCGCGGCCGCGGCCGTGCTGCTGCTGGCGGCGTGCGGCCCGCCCCCGGCGCCCACCCTCCGCTGGGGCGGCGACGCCGAGGGGGGCGCCCCCTTCGTGGAGGCCGACCCGGCGGACCCCTCGCGCGTGCGGGGCTTCGACGTCGAGGTGGCCGAGATGATGGCGCGCGGCCTGGGGCGCGAGCCGCGCTTCGTGCAGGTGGCCTGGGCCTCCATCCTCCAGTCGGTGGAGCGTGGCGACTTCGACGTCGGCCTCTCCGGGGTGGAGGACCGCCCCGAGCTGCGCGCGCGGCACGCCGTCACCCTCCCCTACTTCGAGTTCCAGGAGGTGCTGGCGGTGCGCCCCGCCGACCGCGGCCGCTTCCGCCGGCTGGAAGACCTGGCCGGGCGGCGCGTGGCCACGCTCGGCTCCACGCTGGCGTACCAGATTCTCCTGGACGCGCGCGGGCGCACCGGGCTGGTCCCCGTATCGTACGACGACGACGTCCACCCCTACACCGACCTGGTGGCCGGCCGGGTGGACGCGGTGCTGCTGGACGACGTCATCGCCGCGCGCTCGCTGCGACGCATCGGCGGCTTCGTGGTCCAGCCCGAGCCGGTGGCCACCGGCTATTACGTGGCCGTCTTCGCCCGCGCCAACGCCGCCCTGCGCGACTCGGCCGACGAGGTGCTGCGTGCGCGCATGCGCGACGGCTCGCTGGAGCGGACCTTCCGCGCCTGGGGCGTGTGGAGCGACGCGCAGGCGCGCCATTTCCAGCGCGTCCTGACCGCGGCGCCGCAGGCGGAGGCCGCCGCGCCCGAGCGCGCCCGCGGCGTGGGCGCCTACCTCCCCGCCCTGCTGCGCGCGGCGCTGGTCACCCTGGCCCTCTCCGTCCTGGCCATGGCGCTGGCGGTGGGCGCGGGCGCGGCCGTCGCTGCCGGGCGGGTGTACGGGCCGCCGGTGGTGCGCACCGCCCTGGCCGTGTACGTGGAGGTGGTGCGCGGCACGCCGGTCCTCCTCCAGCTCTTCGTCATCTACTACGGGCTCTCGGGGGTGGTGCGGCTCCCCGCCTTCGCGGCGGCCGTCATCGGGCTGGGGCTCAACTACGCCGCGTACGAGTCCGAGATCTACCGCGCCGCGCTGGAGGCCATCCCCCGCCCGCAGCTGGAGGCGGCGCGCACCCTCGGCCTCAGCGAGGGGCAGGTGCTGCGGCTGGTGCGCGCCCCGCAGGCGCTGCGGCTGGCGCTGGCGCCGATGACCAACGACTTCGTCGCGCTGCTCAAGGACTCGTCGCTGGTCTCCGTCATCACCGTGGTCGAGCTCACCAAGCAGACCGCCATCTGGGCCACCAACCTGGGGAGCTGGGTGGTGCCCGGCATCCTCTGCGCGCTGGTGTACCTCGCCTTCTCGCTCCCGCTCTCGCGCCTGGCGCGGCGGCTGGAGCGGCGCTGGAGCGCGGCGTGAGCGGCGGGCTGGCGGTGCGCGGGCTGCACGCCGAGCGGGGCGGCCGCCCCGTGCTGCGCGGCGTGGACCTCGACGTGGCGGCCGGCGAGGTCTGCGCGCTGATGGGGGTGTCGGGGGCGGGCAAGTCCACGGTGCTCCGGGCGGTGGCCGCGCTGCAGCCCTTCGGCGCGGGGAGCATCGTGGCGGGGGATTTCGCCCTGCACCCCGGTCCCCTCCCGCGCGAGTCGCGGCTGCGCGGGCTGCGCCGCCAGGTGGGGATGGTCTTCCAGGCCCACGCGCTCTTCGAGCACCTCACGGCGCTGCAGAACGTGATGCTGGCGCCGGTGCACGCGCTCGGCTGGCCCCGCGCGCAGGCCGAGGGGGTGGCGATGGAGCTGCTGGAGGGGCTGGGGGTGGCGGCGCGTGCGGGCGCCTATCCGCGCCAGCTCTCAGGGGGAGAGGCGCAGCGGGTGGCCATCGCG
>DASUNK010000033.1:0-2356 GCA_036277195.1 Longimicrobiaceae bacterium
CACGGCCAGCTCTCGCACGGGTCGCGCTACTTCGACCTGCGCCCGCGGCGCAGCGGCGGCGGGACGGTGTACATCTGCCACGGCGAGATCCAGGGCCCCCCGCTGGCCGAGGTGCTGGACGACGTGAAGCGCTTCATGCAGGAGGAGAACGGCGAGCTGGTGATCCTGAAGTTCTCGCACTTCGACGGCTTCGACGACCAGGGGTACGCCGAGCTGGCGGAGCAGGTCACGGGCGCGCTCCGCGACTGGCTGTACCCGGGCGGCGCGCGGCTGGCGGAGGTGCCGCTGGGCGACCTGCTGGGCGGCAAGGGCGTGGTGTACGTGGTGATGGACACCACCTACTACGCCGAGAACCGCACGCCGGGGATCTACGTGTACCGCGACTCCACCAAGTGCAACGTGAAGAAGGGCGACCTGCGGGTCCTCGACCTGTACTCGAACACCACCTCGTACCCGGAGATGGAGCAGCAGCAGCTCCAGCTGTTCGCCGACTTCGACGGCATCTGCCACCCGGACGAGGATCCGGCCAAGGCGTGCGACCAGGGAGAGACCTGCGACCTCTTCCTCCTCTCCTGGACGCTCACGCCGGTCTCGGGGGTGTGGCTGTGGGCGCAGGACGCCGACCGCAACCTGGCGGCCGGCGTCCAGAAGACCGCGAACCCGAACGGCCACGGCCGCCGCATCAACGTGGTCTTCCTGGACTACGTGCAGTACGCGCGGCCGGTGGACGTGTGCCTGTGCCTGAACGGGCTGGCGTGAGTCCGTGAGTCCGTACGTGCGAGGGGCCCGGACGCCGTCCGGGCCCCTCGCGCGTTTCACCCCGCGGCCGCGCGGCGCGGCCTTCGTCCCTCCGCCTGGGCGCGGACGACCTCCACCACCCGCGCCAGGTCCTCCTCCTCCAGCGACGAGCCGGAGGGGAGGCAGAGCCCGCGCTCGAAGAGGTCGTCCGCCACCGCCCCGCCCACCACCTCGTAGCCGGCGTACACCGGCTGCCGGTGCATCGGCTTCCAGACGGGTCGCGCCTCCACGTTGGCGTCCTCGAGCGCCAGCCGCAGCTCCTCGCGCCCCACGCCGAAGCGGCGGGGGTCCACGGTGAGGCAGGTGAGCCAGCGGCTGTGGCGCCCCCACGGCGCCTCGGGCATGAACTCCAGCCCCGGGAGGTCGCCCAGCTCGCGCAGGTAGTGCTCGAAGACCCGCCGCCGCGCCGCCACCCGCGAATCCAGCACCCGCAGCTGCCCCCGCCCGATGGCGGCGAGCACGTTGCTCAGCCGGTAGTTGTACCCGATCTCGGTGTGCTCGTAGTGCGGCGCCGGCTCGCGGGCCTGGGTGGCGAGCTTGCGGGCGTGCGCCACCAGCGCCGCGTCGTCGGAGACGAGCATCCCGCCCCCGGAGGTGGTGATGACCTTGTTGCCGTTGAAGGAGAAGACGCCGGCCCGGCCGAGCGTCCCCGGGGCGCGCCCCCGGTAGCGGGCGCCGAGCGCCTCGGCGGCGTCCTCCACCACCGGCACGCCGTGGCGCTCGCAGGCGGCGAGGATCGGGTCGATGTCCGCGCTCTGGCCGTAGAGGTGCACCAGCACCACCGCGCGCGGGAGCTTCCCCCGCCGGGCGCGGCGCTCCAGCGTCTCCGCCAGCAGCCCCGGGTCCACGTTCCACGAGGCGCGCTCGCTGTCGACGAACACCGGCACGCCGCCCAGGTAGCGCACCGGGTTCACGCTCGCGGCGAAGGTGAGGGTGGAGACCAGCACCTCGTCGCCCGTGCCCACGCCGACGTGCTGGAGCGCCAGGTGCAGCGCCGCCGTCCCGGAGCTGAGCGCCACCCCGTGCGCGGCGCCCACCGCCTCGCAGAACTCGGCCTCGAAGGCGTCCACCTGCGGCCCCAGCGGGGCCACCCAGTTGCTGGCGAAGGCCTCGGCGACGAAGCCCTCCTCCATCCCCCCCAGATGCGGCGGCGAGAGGTAGATCCGCCGGCTCCCACGCTGCTCCATGCTCACGTCCGTTGGAGGATTCGTGCGGGGACCCCCACCACGGTGGCCCCGCCGGGGACGTCGCGGATGACCACCGCGCCCGCGCCCACCGTGGCGTCGGGGCCGATGGCGATCCCCTGCACCACCGTGGCCCCGGCCCCCACCCAGCTCCGCGCGCCCACCCGCACCCCGCCCGCCAGCACCGCGCCGGGGGAGACGTGCACCCCGTCCTCCAGCGCGCAGTCGTGCTCCACCACGCAGGCGGTGTTGAGGATGACCCCGGCGCCCACTTCGGCCCCGGGCTGCACCACGCACCCCGCGAAGACCACCGTGCCCGGCCCGAGCCGGGCGTGCGGGCTCACCACCGCGGACGGGTGCCGCACCGGCGGGAG
>DASUNK010000034.1:0-8757 GCA_036277195.1 Longimicrobiaceae bacterium
CGCCACCCCCGCCGCCATCGCCAGCTGCAGCACGGCGAAGACCACCGCCACCGTGAACACCTGCCCCACCGCCACCGCGAAGGGTCGCAGGGGGAGCGATTTGAGCAGCGGCATGCGGTCCAGGTCGCGCCGGAAGTCGAACCCCACGTGCGCGGTGAAGAGCACGGGGAAGACGATCCCCACCACGATGGCGGTGGTGGCGGCCGAGGCGGCCTCGGCCTCGCCGGCCCCGGCGCCCACCAGGATGGCCGTCAGCCAGATCGCCCCCATGATCACCGGCGGGAGGAGCACCTTCGGCGTGCGCGCCAGCTCCAGCGCCTGCCGGCGCGCCAGCGGCTCGGCCGCGCCCAGGAAGGGGAGCGCCGGGAGCCGCACCCGCCGCAGCGAGGGCGCCGCGCCCAGGGTGGAGCCGCCGGAGCGCATGCGCCGCAGCCGCTCGTGCACCCGGCGGCTCACCGCCAGCGAGCGCTCGGTGTAGGCCACGTCGAAGGCCAGCATCAGCCCCACCTCGGCCGCGATCACCCCCAGCGACGCCGCCGTCCAGAGGAGCGCGCCTCCCCAGGTGGCCGCCACGAACAGCTCGGCGAAGGGGCGGGTGACCACCGACGCCCCCCGCACCAGCGGGTGCCGCACCACGCGGGCCACGCGCTCGCCCAGCTCCGCGCCCGGCGGGGCGGCGGCCACGGCGGAGGCCACCACCGCCAGCGCCGCCGCCGCCAGCCCCAGCGCGATCAGCCGCCGGGCGTGGCGCGGCAGCCAGGGCTCGGCCGCCGCGGCCGCCAGCGCGAGCGCCTGCGCGGTGGTGTACATGAAGACGAAGGCCAGCACCAGCGCCAGCGCCGCCGCGGCGGCGACCGGCGCGAAGTTGAGCACGAAGAGCGCCGTCCAGAGCCCGGAGAGCACCTGGATGTCGAGCCGCGCCAGCAGGCTGTACACCAGCAGCTCGCGCCGCCCCACCGGCGCGGGGAAGAGGAAGTCCACCTCGGGGCGGGTGAAGTAGAGCGAGCGCCCGCTGAGCGCTCCCAGCAGGGTGACCACCAGCAGGATGGCGGGGAGGTAGGCCAGCACCTCCTCGGGCGTGGGCGGCGCCTTCCCCTCCTGCCGCGAGAGGGCGGCGCCCCAGAACTGGGTGGCGACGATGGCGGCCAGGAACACCACTCCGGCGCCGATGGCGAGCCCGCCCTTGAGGGTGCGCGCCCGCCGGGCCAGGAAGCGCAGCTTGGCCCACGCGCCGCGCCGCACCAGCAGGAGGAGCCCCGGGTTCACGCCCCCACCGCCTCCGCCGCCGGGGGCGCCCCGTCACCCTCGGTGACGCGGAAGAAGATCTCCTCCAGCGTGGCCGCCTCGCCCGGCTCGCCGAAGGCGGCGCGCATCTCGTCGCGGGTGCCGCGGAAGAGGAGCTTCCCCTGGCGCAGCACCAGGTACGAGGTGCAGAGCCCCTCGATCTGTCCCAGCAGGTGCGAGGAGAGCACCACCGCGGCGCCCCCCTCGGCGCGGCGGCGGAGGGTGGCGTAGAGGGTGCGGATGCCGCGCGGGTCCAGCCCGGTGAGGGGCTCGTCGAGGAGGAGGAGCGGCGGATCGTGCAGGAGCGCGCACGCCACCGCCACCTTCTGCCGCATGCCGCGGGAGAGCTCGTCGGCCAGGCTCTCGCGCCGCTCCTCCATCTCCAGCTCCTCCAGCAGCGCCTCGCCCGCGCGCCGCCACTCGGCCACCCGGTAGAGGCGGGCGGTGAGCTCCAGGTGCTCCCAGACGGTGAGGGAGTTGAAGAGGTGCGGCTCGTCGGGGATGATGGCCAGGCGGCGCTTGGCCTCGAGCGGCGCGCGGCGCACGTCGTGCCCCGCCACCGCGATGCGCCCCGCGGTGGGCGGGTGGATGCCGGCGATGGCGCGGAGCGTGGTGGTCTTCCCCGCGCCGTTGGGCCCCACCAGCCCCATGATCTCGCCGGGGTAGACGGCGAAGGTGAGGTCGTCCACCGCCACCCGCCGGCCGTAGCTCTTGCCGAAGCCGGCGGCCTCCACCACCGGCGCGCCGGGTGGCGCGCTCACGGGCGCGGCTCCGCGGCGGCGGGCTGCCCCCCCGGCTTCCACACCGGCACCGGGCCGTCGGCCAGCAGGCGCGCGGCGCGGACGGCGGCCCGCACCACCGAGGTCAGGTGGCGGTAGTCGATGGTGTCGTCCTCGTCGCTGGGGCGGTGGTAGTCGGCGTGCAGGTTGAAGGAGGAGAGGGTGTGCGCGGGGATCCCCATGCGCGCGAAGGCGATGTTGTCGCTCCGCTCGAAGAAGTTCTCGGTCGGCCGCGGGTCCGGCACGATGGGGATGCCGGCGGCGGCCAGCGACTCGCCCATGCTGGAGCGCTCGTAGCCGGTGAGCCACGCCCGGCCGGGGCCGCCGGCCAGCGGGTCCGGCCGGCCGATCATCTCGATCTCCAGGTTGGCGACGGTGCGCTCCAGGTTCACGACGGGGCGCTCGATGTACCAGCGCGTGCCGAGCAGCCCCAGCTCCTCGCCGCAGGTGAGGAGGAAGACCACGGTGCGCTTGGGGCGCGGCCCCGCCGCGAGCGCGCGGGCGATCTCGACCACGGCCACCACCCCGGAGGCGTCGTCGTCGGCGCCGTTGTAGAGGTCGTCGCCGGCCACGGGGCGTCCCACGCCCAGGTGGTCGTAATGGGCGTCGATGAGCACGGCCTGCTCGGCGAGGTCGGTGCCGCGCAGCACCCCCACCACGTTCAGCCCCAGCGCCCGCCGCTCCTCCGGCTGCCCGTTCCACGCCTCCCACGAGGCCAGCAGCACCGGGCGGCGGCCGCCGCCGGGGCGGGGCTGCCAGGCCAGCGGCACCCGCTGGAAGTATCCCGAATCGCCCACGGCCTCCAGCCCGATGGCGCGGAACTGCTCGGCCAGGTAGCGGGCGGCGCGGAACATCCCCGGGGTGGCGGTGGCGCGCCCCTCCATGCTGTCGTGCGCCAGCGCCTGCAGGGCGCGGCGGACGTTCTCCGGGCGCACGGAGACGGTGTCCGGCGCCAGCGCGCGCGGCAGGTCGGTGGCGGCCGGCACCCGGGGCCCGCGGCAGCCGGCGAGCGCGGCCAGCGCCAGGAGGAGGAGCGTTGGAGCGCGGGGCGCGCGGGTGTAGATTGGGAGGACGCGTGCGCGCATGGGACGGCCCGGGAGCGGGGAACGCGAAGACGGGGAGGCTCCCCGAATATGCGTGAAACTCCGCGCCGGGCAAGCGCGTACGGTGCGGGGTCCGCAACGGAGCAGTTTTCCAGGGAGCAGACCAATGTTCGATTTCCTCGGTCCCATCGTGTGGATGGTGGGGATGGTGGCCACGGTGGCGGTGACCGCCGTAGGGTTCCTCCAGGCCCGCAAGTTCGTGCGCAAGCGCCTGGCGTACGGGGACGCGGTGCAGAACGGCGCCGCGCCGGTGCTGGCCGGGTTTGGTGCCGCGCTGCTGGCGATGCCGGTGGTGGCGCTCCTCCCGGTGGTGGGCGCGGGCACGGCCATCCTCTTCGGGGTGGGCGTGGGCGCGGGCGTGGCCGTGGGGGTGAAGGACGTCCGGCTGCGCCGGCTGCCGGGCGCCTGAGCGAATCCGATCCCACGAAAAAACGAGACGGCCCGCTCCCGGGAGATCCGGGGGCGGGCCGTCCGCGCGCCTAGCGCGGCCGGGTGGCGCCGGCGGGCGGGGGCGGCGGCTCGGGGAAGAGGGAGACCTGCACGTAGTTGGCGGTGTCGAGGAAGCGCCGCGCGGCCTCGCGCAGCTCCGCGGCGGTGATCTCCAGCGAGAGGGGCTCCGAGGGGATCAGGCGCGGGTCCCAGCCGTAGCGGTCGTACGCCAGGAGCTGCGTCAGCCAGAAGTTGTTGTCGCGCAGGTTCGTCTCCAGCTGCCGGCGGTGCGACTCGCGCACCTTGGCCAGGTCGAGCTCCGTCACCCCGCCCGTCTTCAGCGAGTCGATCTCCGCGAACACGCTCCGCGTCAGCTCCTCCAGCCGCTCCGGCGCCGCGCCGAAGCCGATGGAGACGCGGTACTCCGGCCGCGGCTCGCGCGCCGCCGACGCCCCCACCCCCACCCCGTAGGTGCCTCCCAGCTCCTCGCGCAGCTTCTCGCGCAGGCGCAGCTCCAGCACGTCGGCGAGGGAGCGCAGCAGCCCCGCGTTGCGGCGGGAGAACTCCAGCGGGCCGGAGAAGACGATCTGCGTCTCGCCCTTGGGCTCCAGCCCGCGCCGCACCGTGTGGCGCACCACCCCGCGGGGCACGCGCATCCCCACGTCGCGCCCCGCCTCGGCGCGCCCGGTGGCGGGGAGGGCGGCCAGGTAGCGCTCCACCAGCGGGCGCACCGCCGCCGGCTCGAAGTTCCCCACCAGGTAGAAGGTGAAGTCGCCCGCGTCGGAGAAGCGGTCGCGGAAGATCTCCAGCGAGCGGTCGAGGCTGATGGAGTCGAAGGAGGCGCTGGTGAGGGGGCGGGCGCGCAGGTGGTGCCCGGTGAGCACGGCGGAGAGGGTGTCGCCGAAGGCCTCCTCGGGGCCGGCGCCGCGGTTGCGCAGCGTCTCGCGGGCGCGCTGGCGGTACGCCTCCCACGCCACCGTGTCGCGGCGCGGCGAGGTGAAGTAGAGGTACACCAGCTGGAACAGGGTCTCCAGGTCGCGCGGGGCGGCGTAGCCGGTGAGCCCCTCGTGCAGCTCGCCGATGTCCACCCCCACCGTGGCCGTCTGCCCGGAGAGGCGCTTCGAGAGGTCCACCACCGACAGCGTCCCTACGCCGCCGACCTGGGCCGCGGCGGTGGCGGTACGGGCGTAGAGGAAGGCGCTGTCCGGCACCAGCGAGGTGCCGCCGGGGCTGCGCCCCACCAGGAACACCTCCTCCTCGCGGTAGTCGGTGGGCTTGAGCACCACGCGGGCGCCGTTGCTGAGCGTCCAGCGGGTCACGCCGATCTCGGGGAGCGAGTCCTCGGCCACCACGCGGCCGGCCTCGGGCGCCTGCGCCAGCAGCGGCGAGGTGGAGACGGTCTCCGTGTACGGGGTGGTGCGCGCCCGCGCGGCCCGCGCCACCGCCGCCGCCAGCTCGTCCGGGCCGGGGGTGCGCAGCCCGGGACGCTCGGGGCCGCTGAAGAGGAGGGCGCGCCCCGGCCGCGCCAGCCACGCCCGGGCGCGGCGGTCGACCTCGGCCAGGGTGATGCCGGGGAGGAGCGAGCGGTGCAGCTCGTACTCGGTGTCGATGGAGAGGAGCGGCCCGCCGTAGAGGAACTGTCCCACGAACTGGCCGGCGAACTGGGCGGAGGTGGCCTTGCCGCGCTCGGCCCACATCTGCTCCCACATGCGCAGCACCTCGGCCTTCTCGCGCTCCAGCTCGGCGGCGGTGAAGCCGTGGCGGGCGGCGCGCCGGGCCTCCACCAGCAGCGCCTCCAGCCCGCGCTCGGCGCCCCCGTCGGGCACCTCGGCGGAGAGGACGAAGGCGTCCACCGTGCGCAGCAGCGCGCCGCTCGACGAGAACACGCCCAGGAAGGGTGCCCCCGGGCGCTGGGTGATCTCGTTCAGCCGGTCGTTGATCAGCCCGCTGTAGAGCGACTCGACCATCCCCTCGCGGTAGGCGCGGAGCGTCCAGCGGGAGCGCGCGGGGGTGGTGTGCATGATGGTGACCTGCGAGCTGGAGAGCTCCGGGTCGGTGACCGACGAATAGCGGGTGCCGCGGTGCCCCTGCACGTCGTAGACGGTGCGCGTGCGCGCCCGCAGGGTGCGGGGGATGCGCCCGAAGCGCTCCCGGATCATCGCCTCCATCTGGGCCGGGTCGAAGTCGCCCACGGCGACCACCGCCATCAGCTCCGGGCGGTACCAGTCCTGGTAGAAGCGCCGGAGCGCCTCCGCGGTGGCCGTCTCCAGCGTGCGCACGTCGCCGATGGGGAGGCGCTCGGCGTAGCGCGACCCGGCGAAGAGGATGGGGAACTGCCGGTCCTGCACCCGCGCGCCGGCGCCGCGCCCCAGCCGCCACTCCTCCACCACCACGCCGCGCTCCTTGCGCACCTCGGCGGTGTCGAAGGTGATGCCGGTGGCCCAGTCCTCCAGGATGTCGAGCCCCTTCTCCAGCACCCCCGCCGTGTCGGTGGGGAGCGTCAGCATGTACACGGTCTCGTCGAAGGAGGTGTACGCGTTGACGTCCGGCCCGAAGCGCATCCCCACCGACTCGAGGTAGTCCACCAGCTCGTGCTTGGCGAAGCGGCGGGTGCCGTTGAACGCCATGTGCTCCACGAAGTGCGCCAGCCCGCGCTGGTCCTCGTCCTCCAGCACGGATCCGGCGTTGACCACCAGGCGCAGCTCGGCGCGCGCGGGGGGCTCGCGGTTGACGCGGACGTGGTAGGTGAGGCCGTTGGGGAGCCGGCGGACGATGCCGCCCGTGTCCTGGGGGAGGCGGCCGCGCTGGGCGTGCGCGGGCCCGGCGGCGAGCGGCGCCAGGCCGGCCGCCGCCAGCAGGCAGAGCGCCGCGCGGCGGAGGGGGAGAAGGTAGCTCATGGGCCGTGCTCGTACACCGGACGCGCGCCGGAGAGCCGTGGCGCGCGCACTGGCGCCGCGGGCCCGCGCGCGTGAGCTTTGTGGCCATGGCGGACGACATCCTATCGACCGTGCCTGCCCGCCGGGGCCACTTCCGGCTGGAGTCCGGCTACCATACGGACCTCTGGTTCACGCTGGACGCGCTCTTCGTGGCTCCCCGCGACCTCGCGCCGCGGGTCGCGGCCCTGGCCGACCTGCTCCGCCCGCACGAGGTCTCCGCCGTCTGCGGTCCGCTGCTCGGCGGTGCGTTCCTGGCCCACGCCGTCGCGGCGCATCTCGGCGTCCGCTTCTACTTCACCCAGCCGGCGACCTCCCCGGCCGGCGGCGGTCTCTTTACCGCGGCCTACCGGCTGCCGCCGGAGCTGCGCCGGCGCGTCCGCGGCGAGCGGGTCGCCATCGTGGACGACGTGATCAGCGCCGGATCGTCGGTGCGCGCGACGGCGGCGGAGCTGGCCGCGGCCGGGGCAGAGACGGCGGCGGTGGGGACCCTCCTCCTCCTCGGGAGCCAGGCCGCCGAGCACTTCGCGGCGCAGGGGGTGGCGCTGGCCACGCTCGCCCGGCACGAATTCAACCTCTGGGCGCCCGCCGAGTGCCCGCTCTGCCGGCGCGGCGCGCCGCTGGAAGACCCGTGACGAGCGAGCCGATCGAGAGCGCCTTCGCGCTCTTCCGCGCGCGTGCGGCCTCGCGGGGCCTGGCGGAGCCGGACGAGCACGCCGCTCCGGGAGCGTCCGGGAGCCGCGTCGCCACCGTGAGCCGCCAGGGTGCCGCGCTCCGCCTGGCGTGGGACGGCGAGGCCGGGGTCCTGGCGCTCGAGATCACCCACGGACCGCCTGGCGGGCCGGTCTCCTGGATGGACCTCTTCCGCCTCCCGTCCGCCACGGACGACGAGACCGGCTTCGCCTCCGCGCTGGAGTACGGGCTGGATCTCCTCTGCCCGGACCGTCCGGCCGACGGCGGATAAGGCACCCGCCTGCTTCCTTGCTGGGAGCCTTCAGCCGCGGGTATACTGGCGGCCATGACGTACGCGGACGGGGTGGTGGTGATCGGGGCGGGCGGCCACGGCAAGTCGGTGGTCAGCGTGCTGCTGGCGTCGGGGATGCCGGTGGCGGGCGTGCTGGACGACGATCCCGCCGCGTGGGGACGCTCGGTGGTGGGCGTGCCCGTCCTCGGCCCCCTCTCCGAGCTGGGGCGCATGGCGCCGGCGCGGGCCGTCATCGGCCTGGGCGAGAACGACGCCCGGCGGGCGGTGGCGGAGCGCTTCCCCGAAGTGGAGTGGGTGCGCGTCGTCTATCCCGGCGCCTACGTCAACCCCACGGCCCGCATCGGCGCGGGGACGGTGGTCTTCCCCGGCACCCTCATCGGCGCCGACGTGGCCATCGGCGCGCACGTCGTCGTCAGCGGGCACGCGACGGTGGGGCACGACGTCGTGCTGGAGGACTTCGTCCACGTCGCGCCGGGCGTGCAGATCGCGGGGAGCGTCCACGTGGAAGCGGGCGCCATGCTGGCGATCGGGAGCATCGTGTGTCCCGGTGTGCGGATCGGGGCCGGGGCCATGCTCGGCGCCGGCGCGGTGGCCGTGCACGACGTCCCCGCCGGGTGCACCGCGCTCGGCATCCCCGCCCGTCCCCGCGGATGAGGATCGTCCCCAAGGCGGTCGCGGTGTGCCGGCACGGCGACCGCGTGCTGGTGGAGCGCGGCTACGACGCGAGCTGCGGCAAGCACTTCTACCGCGCCATCGGCGGCAGGGTCGAGTTCGGCGAGCGCGCGGCTGACGCGCTGTCGCGCGAATGGCGGGAGGAGTTCGGGCTGCGGCTGGAGGAGGTACGGCTGCTGGGGGTGCTGGAGAACCTCTTCACCTACGAGGGCCGCTCCGAGCACGAGATCGTCTTCGTCTTCGCGGCGCGCATCGCGGACGCGCACGCCTACGACCGGGACGAGCTCGCAAGCGTCGAGGCCGGCCACGAGCCGGCGGTGTGGGTCCCGGTCGCGGAGCTCGCGGCCGGCGGCGTCCCGCTCCACCCGGACGGGATCTTGGCGCTCGTGGAGGCCCCCACCCGGCTCGCTTAGCTCTCGAAGGTCGCGCCAAACTCACATACTTCGACTCACCGGAACTCCCTCAAAGGAGTGGCGGACGAGATAATCGCGTATCCTAGCCAGGACGGGTACGAGTGCGGCTAATTTCGCCTCATGAGGATCTTGCGTCACGACGTGTCTAGATCTAGAGTA
>DASUNK010000035.1:0-2540 GCA_036277195.1 Longimicrobiaceae bacterium
AACGGCGCCTTCCTGGCCTTCCTCCCCCTGCCGGCGGACGGCGTGTGGCGGCTGCGCGCGCGCCGCGGCGGCGAGGAGGTGGAGCACGCCGCCGCCTACCGCGTGCCGGCCACGGGCGCGGCGGACTCGGTGGTGCGCGAGGTGTTCCCGGCGCCGCGGGCGGGGACCGTCACCGGCGGGGCGGACACGCTGGCCACCGGCTCGGACGCCATCCCCGCGCGCCCCACGCCCGGGGGCACCTACCGCTGGTTCCTGCCGCGCGGCGCGCGGGTGGCGGTGGTGGAGCGGCGCGGTGACCAGTACCGCGTGCAGCTGGACCCGGCGACCGCCGCCTGGGTCAGCCGCGAGTCCGTCGCTCTGGATGACGGCGCCCCGCCGGCCGCCGCGCCGCTGGGCGCGGTGACGGTGCGCCCGGCGGCGGAGTGGGTGGACGTGCGGGTGTCGGCGCGCCACGCGCCCTTCCTGGTGGAGGCGGACAGCGCCGGCCTCCATCTCACCGTCCACGGCGCCACCCCGGGCGGCGCACCCGCGGCCCCGGGCGACGCGCTGCTCACCGCCGTCCTCGCCTCGGCGGCGGGGCCGGCGGCCACCCGGCTGGACCTGCTGCTGGCGCGCCCGGTCTGGGGGTACAAGGCGTTCTACGAGGCCGACGGCACGCTGGTGCTGCGCGTCCGCCGTCCCCCCGCCATCGACCCTGCGAATCCGTTGCGCGGCATTCGCATCGTGGTGGACCCCGGCCATCCGCCCGCGGGCACCATCGGGCCCACCGGCTTCACCGAGGCCGAGGCCAACCTGGCCATCGCCCTCCCCCTGGCCGAGCTGCTGCGCCAGCGGGGCGCGGAGGTGCACCTGACGCGCACGCAGAACGTGGAGGTGGCGCTGGGCGAGCGCACGGCGCTGGCGGTGCGGACGGACGCGCACCTGCTGGTGTCCGTGCACAACAACGCCTTCGGCGAGGGGGTGAACCCGTTCCGCGGGCACGGCACCGGCACCTACTACTTCCATCCCCTCTCGGCGGGGCTGGCGCGCGCGCTCCAGGGCGAGATCGTGCGGGTGACGGGGATCCCGGACCAGGGGGCGCGCGTGAGCAACCTGGCGCTGGCGCGCCCCACCTGGATGCCGTCGGCGCTCACCGAGTCGCTCTTCATGCTGATCCCCGAGCAGGAGGCGGCGCTCCGCGACCCGGCCTTCGCGCGGCGGCTGGCCGAGGCGCACGCGCGGGGGATCGAGGTCTTTTTAACGGCAGTCCTAAGTCCTGAGTCCTAAGTACAGAACTACTCAGGACTCAGGACTCAGGACTTAGGACTTGAAAACTCGCACCCTCTCGTTCCTTAGCCTATGAAAGCCGTCGTCATCGCCCGCCCGGGCGGGCCGGAGGTGCTGGCGCTGGAGGAGCGCCCCGCCCCCCATCCGGGGCCGGGCGAGATCCGCGTGCGCGTGCACGCCTCGGCGCTCAACCGCGCGGACCTGCTCCAGCGCCTCGGCGCCTATCCCGCGCCCCCCGGCGTCCCGGCGGACGTGCCGGGGCTGGAGTACGCGGGCGAGGTCGACGCCGTGGGCGAGGGCGCCGGGCTCTGGGCGGTGGGGAACCGGGTGATGGGGATCGTGGGCGGCGGCGGCCACGCCGAGTCCGTGGTGGTGCACGAGCGCGAGGCCATCCGCGTCCCCCAGTCGCTCTCGTGGGAGGAGGCGGCCGCCATCCCCGAGGCGTTCCTCACCGCCTACGACGCGCTCTTCCGCCAGCTGGAGCTGAAGATGGGCGAGCGGCTGCTCATCCACGCGGTGGGGAGCGGGGTGGGGACGGCGGCGCTGCAGCTGGCCGGCGCGGGCGGGGCCATGACCATCGGCACCTCGCGCAGCCCCGACAAGCTGAAGCGGGCCGAGGCGCTGGGGCTGGAGGTGGGGATCGACAGCGGGCGCGAGGACCTGGCCGAGGCGGTGAACCAGGCCACCTACGGGAGCGGCGTGCACGCCGTGCTCGACCTGGTGGGCGGCAAGCTGCTGGAGGCCAGCCTGCGGGTGGTGGCGCTGCGCGGGCGCGTGGTGGTGGTGGGCACCACCGCCGGCTCGCGCGTCGAGGTGGACCTGGGGCTCCTCCTGCGCCGGCGCATCCACCTCTTCGGCACGGTGATGCGCACCCGCCCGCTGGAGGAGAAGATCGCCGTGGCGCGCGAGTTCTCCGGCTCGGTGCTCCCGCTCCTCTCCTCCGGGCGCATCCGGCCGGTGATCGACACCGTCTACCCGTTCGCCGAGATCCGCAAGGCGCACGAGCAGATGGAGGAGAACCGCAGCTTCGGGAAGATCGTGCTGGTGTGGTAGCTCAGGCGGCGGCGCCGGCGGCGGCCTCGGCGGCCACGTCGTCGGCGGGGGAGAGGCCGCGGCGGGTGTAGCGGGCGAAGAACTCGCCCGCCTCGTCCAGGTCCGCCGGGGAGAAGAAGTCGCCGAGCGCCGCAGCGCCGCGCAGCGCGAGCTCGCACCAGTCGCGCGCCACGGCGGCCAGCCGCGCGTCGCGCAGCCCCTCGCGGCCGGCGCGCGCCAGC
>DASUNK010000036.1:0-2382 GCA_036277195.1 Longimicrobiaceae bacterium
AGCGAGACCTGCGGCAGCCCCGCGGCATGCCGGCGGACGTGCTCCAGCGCCACCCCCGAGAAGTCGGTCCCGTGGTAGGCCCGCGTGTGCGGCGCCACGCGGAAGAGCAGCAGTCCCGTCCCGCACCCGACCTCCAGCACCCGCTCCGGACGCAGCGCCAGGATCCGCTCCGCCGTGTGCTCGACCCACTCGCGCATCTCCTCGCGCGGAATCGGCTCGCCCGTGTAGCTGCTGTTCCACCCCTTCAGCTGCAGAGTCGGGTCTTCTTCCCCCTCGTCCTGCGCGTAGGTGTCGTCGAAGAGCGTTTCCCACTCCGCCACCTGCTCCCTGCCGCCGGCGGTCTCGACGCCGTCCGCGCCCGGGACGACGTAGGCGACCAGGCGCCGGTCCCCGGGCGCGTCCTCCCTCGCCAGCACGACGGCCTCCCGGACGCCGGGCTGCTCGCGCAGCACGGACTCCACCTCGCCGGGCTCGATGCGAAAGCCGCGCACCTTGACCTGTTCGTCGGTGCGCCCCAGGAACTCCAGCACCCCGTCCGGACGCCAGTGCGCACGGTCTCCCGTTCGGTAGGCGCGCTCCGTCCCGGCGCCGACGAACTTCTCGGCGTTCAGCTCCGGCCGTCCGAGGTAGCCCCGTGCGACCCCTCCGCCCGAGATCCACACCTCGCCGGGCACTCCGACCGGCGACATCTCACCGCGCGGGCCGCGGACGGCCAGGCGCACTCCCGGCAGCGGCCGCCCGAGCGGGTGCCCGGCGACCGCACCCTCCGCGGGCACGGCATACGTCGCGCAGATGATCGTCCCTTCGGTCGGCCCGTAGAGAACGCGCGTCTGCGCCGCCGGGAAAAGCGCGCGCATGTCCTCCAGCAGGCCGGGCGGCACCGAATCCCCGCCCACCAGCAGGAGCCGCAGCGAGGGAAGCGTCCGCCCGCCCCGCACCACCTCCACGACCTGGCGCATCAGCGCGGGAACGGCGTGCAGCACCGTCACGTCTCCCACGGCCTCCACCAGCGTCTCCGGGTCCCGCGCGACCTCGTGCGGGACGATCCGCACCGAGCCCCCGGCCAGGAGCGGCGTGAGCAGCTCCAGCAGCGAGATGTCGAACGCGGTCGAAGCGAGCGCCGCCACCACGTCACCGGGGGCGAAGCCGAGTGTCTCGAGGCTGGCACGCAGGGTGTGGGTGAGCTGGGCGTGCTCCACCATCACCGCCTTGGGGGTCCCCGTCGATCCCGACGTGTAGATCAGATAGGCGAGGTCGCCAGGGCCACTGTCACCGCGGGCCTCCAGCTCTCCGCCGGGCAGGTCGCCCTCCGCGGAGGGGTCGAGCAGGAGGACGTCTGCCTCACGCTCCAGGAGCGCCCCGGCCCGCGCGGGGTCGGAGACGACGAGCTTCGCCCCGGAGTCGCGCAGGAAGAAGGAAAGGCGCTCCACCGGGTGGCTCGGGTCCAGCGGGAGGTAGACGCCGCCCATCTTCCAGACCGCCAGCAGTGCGACGACGGCCCCCGCACCGCGCTCCAGGCAGACGGCGATCGTGGCCCCCGGCACGGCTCGGCCGCGCAGCCGCCGCGCGAGGCGCTCGGCGCGTGCGTCCAGCTCCGCGTAGGTGAGCGACTCCCCCTCGAACAGGACGGCCGGGGCCTCCGGCGTGCGGGCGGCCTGCGCCCCGAAGAGGCGGTGCACCGGGACGCCGCCCGCGTCCTCGTGGGCGGGACCGCTCCCGTACGCGAGGAGCGTCCGCACCTCCTCGTCCGGAAGGATGGCCAGGCGCGACAGGCGCTCCTCCGGCGAGGCGGCGGCCGCGGCGAGCACGACCCGGTACTGCGCCGCGAAGCGCTCCATGGTGGCGGCGTCGAACAGGTCGGCCCGGACGCGCAGGCTCCCGAAGAGCTCCTCGCCCACCTCCTGGAGGTCCAGCTCCAGGTCGAAGCGCGCCGTGCGGATCTCGCCCCCGAACGGCTCCAGCCGAACGCCGGCGATGCCGGCCCCCCCGCCGGCGCCCGCGTTCTGGAGCGCGAACATCACCTGGAAGAGCGGCGTGTGCGACAGGCCCCGCTCCGGAGCGACCTCTTCCACCAGCCGCTCGAACGGCAGGTCCTGGTGGGCGTATGCCCCCAGCGCCGTCTCCCGCACGCGGCGCACGAGCTCCTGGAACGACGGGTCGCCGGAAAGGTCGACGCGCAGCGCGAGCGTGTTGACGAAGAAGCCGATCAGCCCCTCCGTCCCCACCTGGGTGCGTCCCGCGATCGGCGAGCCGACGACCAGGTCCTCCTGCCCCGACCAGCGCGAGAGCAGCAGGTCCAGGGCGGCGTGCGTGACCATGTAGAGCGTAGCCCCCTCCCGCCGGGCGAGGGAGCGGAGCCCGCGTGTGATCTCCGCGGGAACG
>DASUNK010000037.1:0-5981 GCA_036277195.1 Longimicrobiaceae bacterium
GCGCTCGCGGCCGCGGCCGCCGGCGCGCGCGAGCCGGCGTGGCTGGCGGACGAGGAGGCGGACGCCGAGGAGGGCGGGGCCCTGGCGCTGCCGGTGGAGGCCGGGGGCGAGCCCGCGGGCGCCGTGGTGCTGAAGGCGCCCGCCGCTACCGGGCTGGTGCGCGACCCCGCCGCCTGGCGCGGGGTGGCCGCCGCCCTGGCGCGGGTGCACGAGCGCGACCGCGCGCTCCGCCAGGCGCAGGAGGAGCGCGACACCCTCCGCCAGCGCGCCGAGGAGAGCGAGGCCCTGCACGTGCTGGGGCTGGCCGCCAACCGCACCCTGGACCCGGACGAGGTGCTCACCCTGGTGGCGCGCTTCACCCGCACCCTCCTGGGCGCCCACTACGTCACCGTCAACACCGTGGCCGAGGGGAGCCTCCGCACCGTGGCCTCGGTGGGGCTCCGCACCCCCGCCGCCGAGGCCGGCGACGACCCCTTCGCCGCGCGGGTGGCGGCGGCCCGGAAGCCGCTCACCCTGTACGCCGACGCGGCCACGGGCGAGGTGTCCGAGCCCTTCCACGCCGCCGAGGGGATGCGCGTGGGGCTGGGGGTGCCGCTCTCCCTCTTCGGCGAGACCTTCGGGGCGCTGGTGGTGGGCTACCGCCGCGCGTACGACCTGGCGCCGCGCGACACCCGCCTGGCCCTCACCCTGGCCGGCCACGCCGCCGTCGCCATCAGCAACGCCCGCCTGCACGGCGCCCTGGCCGAGCGCAGCGGCGAGCTGGAGCGCGCCAACGAGGAGCTGCGCTGGAGCACCGAGGCCAAGGACCGCTTCTTCGCCTCCGTCAGCCACGAGCTGCGCACCCCGCTCAACGCCATCCTGGGATACCAGACCCTCCTCCTCGACGGCGTCACCGGCGAGCTCCCCTCCACCGTCCGCCCCTTCCTGGAGAAGGCCCACCGCGCCACCCAGAACCTCCTCCACCTGGTCAACGACGTGCTGGACCTCTCCAAGCTCGACGCGGGGAAGATGGAGCTGGTGGTGCAGCCGGTGCGCATCCGCGCCATCGTCGAGGAGGCCGTCGCCACGGTGGAGCCGATGGCGGTGGGGAAGGGGATCGAGGTGGAGATGCCTGCCCCGCCCGCCCTCCCCCTGGTGGCCACCGACGCGGACCGGGTGCGGCAGATCCTGGTGAACCTCCTCTCCAACGCGGTGAAGTTCACCGACGAGGGGAAGGTCACCATCCAGGTGGTGGCCGACGGCCCCGGCGACGAGCGGGGGCGCTGGCTGGAGCTGCGGGTCGCGGACACGGGGCCGGGGATCGCCCCGGAAAACCGCGAGCGCATTTTCCACGAGTTCGAGCAGATCCTGGGCGCCACCGCGCGCGGGGGCACCGGGCTGGGGCTCCCGATCGCCCGCCGGCTCGCCCGGCTGCTGGGGGGCGACATCCTGGTGGAGAGCCGGCTGGGCGCCGGCTCCACCTTCACCCTGCGGCTCCCCCTGCGCGAGGCATGAGCACCGCCGCGCTCGCCGGCCTGGAGCTGAACACCCCCGAGGGGCTGGCCGCCGAGGCCGGGCACCAGGAGCGCCAGGGGCACTGGGACGCCGGGGCGCGCCTCTACTCCCTGGCCTTCCGCGCCGCCATGGCGCACGGGCGGCTGGAGCAGGCGGTGGACGCCCTGCGCGGCCAGGCGCGCATCCGCTACCAGGAGCGGCGGCTGGAGGAGGCGGAGGAGCTGGCCGACCTGAGCCGCGAGATCGCCGAGCGCAACGGGCTCACCCGCTCCGCGGCCCGCGCCGTCAACGTGCTGGGGCTGGTGCGCCACGCGCAGGAGGACTGGGCCGGCGCGCAGGTGCTCTACGAGCGCGCGCTGGAGATGGCGCTCGACGCGGGCGACGACGAGCTGATCGGCCTGGCCTGCCAGAACCTGGGAATCCTGGCCAACCTGCAGGGCGACCTGCGCGAGGCGCGGGTGCGCTACCTGGAGTGCATCGGCTCGGCCGTGCGCTCGGGCGACAGCGCCAGCGCCATGCTGGCCTACAACAACCTGGGGATGGCCACGGCCGACCTGCGCGAGTGGCTGGAGGCCGAGATCTACTTCACCCGGGGGATCGAGATCGGCGAGCGGCTCACCGCCTCGCCCTTCCTGGCGCGGGTGTACGCCAGCCGCGCGGAGCCGCTCATCCACATCGGCGAGCTGGAGCGGGCGCGCGAGTCGCTCGACCGGGCCGAGGCGGCGGCCGAGGGGCTGGGCGACCCTCCCACCCTCTCCGAGATCGCCCGCTACCGGGGGATGATCGCCCGCCTCTCCGGCGCGCTGGACGACGCCGAGGCGCACCTCGGCACCTCGCTGCGCTTCGCCCGCGGCGCGGGGCTGGGGCTGGAGGAGGCGCTGACCCTCCGCGAGCTGGCGCAGCTGCGCGAGGCGCAGGGGCGCGCGGAGCCCGCCCGCGCCGCGTACGCCCAGGCGCTGGAGCTCTTCCGCACCCTCGGCGCCGGGACCGAGGCCGGCGCCACCGAGCGGCTCCTCTCCACCCTCCCGGTTCCCTAATCCATACTGCCGGTTGACCTTGCCCGCCCCGGAAGGGATTTCCGGCGGCGGCCTTCGCCGTGCCCGCCTCCCGCGGCGGAAACACCGGCACTCCGCTGTTCCCGCGCCGTTCGTTCCGGGCATGCCTTTTGCGCCTTCCAACGCCCACGCATTACCCCACAGCATGGAGGACGCAATGGGCCGTTGGACTCGCCTGGTGACCGTCGCAGCCGTCGGTCTCCTCCTCGGTGCCTGTGGACAGGACGCGGGAGACACCCTCTTCTCCCCTACGAAGCCGCGCTTCGACGGCCACACGCCGGGCGGGAACGTGGTTTCGCCGCCGGACTCGTCGCAGACGACGAACGAGGGCGAGGGCGGCACCACCACCCTGAGCGAGCCGGTGCAGGAGGACAGCACCGAGCGCGGGCACACGCCGGGCGGCAACTGAGAGAGACCGTCCCAGGGGGTGGACGGAAGGGGGCCGGCGCTGCGAGCGCCGGCCCCCTTTCGGTGCATGCTGCATCTTTTTAGTCCTGAGTCCTAAGTCCTAAGTCCAGAACTGCTCAGGACTCAGGACTCAGGACTCAGGACTCAGGACTCAGGACTTAGGACTTAGGACTTAGGACTTAGGACTCAGGACTTCCGTCAGAACTTCCACTGCAATCCGAAGACGGGGAGAAGAGGGAGCGCCGCGATGGCGTCCATGTCGCCGTCGCCCAGGTCGTACTGGTAGAAGAGGCCGTCGCGCCCGTCGAGCGCGTTGATCACCTTGAGATACGGCGTCAGCTCCGTGCGCCGCGAGCCGATGCGCGGGGTGAAGGTGCGCGAGACCTCGGCGTCCACCCGCAGGAAGGGCTCGGCGCGGACCGAGGTCAGCGGCGGGTCCTCGTTGAACTCCACCCGGTCCTCGCTGGAGAGCGAGCTCGGGAGCGCCGGCGACTGCCCGACGCCGTTCGCCTCGATGGAGGTGAAGGGGAGCCCCGCACCGTACGCCACCCGCACTCCCAGCCGCCCCAGCGACTTCACCTCGCCGTTGAGCCCCATGGAGAGGAGCTGCCGCCCGGCGAAGCGCTCCCTGTCCTCGTTCTCGCGCGGCCCGTCCCACACCCAGGACAGGGAGTAGCCCATCCACCCCGAGAGCGCGGCCGTGCGGCCGCGCACCCACACGTCCACCCCCGAGGCGTTGGCGCCGATGTCGGCCGAGGCGGGGAGGCCTTCGAAGTGCTTGTAGTACCCCTCCAGCCCCAGCCGCACCCCCTCGGCCACCGTCTGGTCGAGCGCCAGCGACAGGTGGTTGGCGCCCGCCACCGTGAGCCCGATCGGCAGGTTCAGCGAGTCCTCCATGCTGAGCTGCTGGTCGGTCTCCGGCAGCTCCTGGTGCACGCGCACGAACTGGTGGTAGCGCCCCCCGGCCAGGGTGAGCACCGCGCGGTCGCTCATCACCCAGCGCGCCTCCAGCCGGGGCGAGAAGGCGGCCATCCGCCCGTTGGAGAACATGTCCGCCCGCACCCCGCCACGCAGGCTCACCCGGTTGGGAAGGGGCCAGAAGGCGGCCTCCACGTAGCCGGCGCCCACGTCGCCGGCGAGCTGGTCGTCCACCCGCATGTCGAGGTCGCCGAAGAGCTCGGTGGCGCGGTGGTTGAGCACGGTGCGGTCGTACGACCAGCCGTAGAGGAAGCGCACGCCCCGCCACTGCCGCGCCAGGTCCATCGCCACCCGCAGCCGGTTGGTCTCCCCGTCGAGGCGCACCGGGTCCGACCGGCGGTACCAGGGGAGCTTGGCGTGGAAGCGCGAGTAGGCCACGGTGAGCTGCCCCCGGGTGCGCAGCAGCACGCCGCTGTAGCGCAGCGAGACGGCGCGGTTCCCCCAGCGGGCGAAGTTCTCGCGCGAGGGGAAGGTGTCGATGCGCACCCCCTCGGCGTTGGTGAAGAGGGTGAGCGCCAGGTGGCTCACGCTGTCCACCGGCACGTCGAGCCGCGCCAGCCCGTCGGCGTACTTGTAGGGGAAGGCCTGGCCCTCCAGCTCGGCCAGGCTGGCGGTGTGGATCCCCCGCCCCGAGAGGAGGAAGGAGGCGCCGCCCGGGAGCGGCCCCTCGGCGGTGCCGCGCAGCGACACCAGGTCGAGCGCGCCGGAGGAGTGGAAGCCCTCCGGCGTCCCCCGGCGGGTGTTCAGCTCCATCACGTAGGAGAGCCCGCCGTCGTAGCGGGCGGGCGCGCCGCCCAGGTACATGCGGGCGGAGTTCAGCACCCCGGGCTCGAAGGTGTCGATCAGCCCGCCCATGTGGAAGGGCGCGTACACCGGCACCCCGTCGAGCAGCACCAGCTTGAGGTCCGCCGCGGCGCCGCGCACGTAGAGCACGTCGTCGCGGTCGGGCGGCTCCTGGCCGTCCGGGCTCTTGCCGGTCCCGGGGACGCCCAGGCCGTTGGCGAAGTCGGTGACGCCGTCTCGGGCGGGGACGTGGCCGATGAGGCCCAGGTTCTCGGGCGGCGCGGCCGTGGTGTCGCGCATGGGGGGCTCGCCCTCGCGGCGCACCCCGATGGCGGGGAGCTGGATCGGCCGCTCCTTGAGCGTCACGTCCAGCCGCACCTCGCGCCCCGCCGGCACCAGCACCTCCATCTCCATGGGGGCGTAGGCCAGGTGGTGGACGCGGAAGCGGTGGCGCCCCGCGGGTACCTTGAGTTGGTAGGCGCCGGTGCTGTCGGCGAAGGCGGTGAGGGTGCCGTCGCCTCCCTTGACCTCCACCACCGCCCGGGGGATGGGCATGCCGCTCAGCTCCCCCTGCACGCTGCCGCGGAGGATCCCCGAGGAGCTGTCTCCCGGGGCCGCCGCGGCCAGGAAGCCGAGGGCAAGGGTGAGGAGCATGGGAACGCCGCGGTTCGGGTTACGATGCGGCCCGTGGGCGGGCGCCGCTCACTCCGGCGCCGGCACCACGAACAGGGGGAACTCCGGCGTGCCGCCCGCGGGCGCCACCCGGGCCCGGAGCTGGCCGCCGTCCTTGGCCGCGTACACCCGGCCGTTGACCTCCACGTACGCGGCGCGGGCCGAGCGCGGCAGGTCGACCATCACCTCGCCGGTGCCGGCGCCCACCACCTCCACCCGCCCGGAGGCGGTGCGGAAGCGGGCGTCGGCGGCGGCGCCGGTGGCGCGGACGTCCACGCGGCTCCCGGCCACCAGCCGGGTGCGCACCCGGAGGCCGGGGGCGGCGCCGGTGATCTGCACTCGTACACTTCCACCCTCGGGAAGGATCGATACACCCGCCTCGGGCAGGGGTGCCGTTCCCTCCACCGCCACCGGCGCGGGGCGCGGGGCCTCCACCACCGGGGCGGGGGGCTCCGGGCGGGCGGGGCGGCTCACCACCACGCGCTCGATGGCCTCGCGCAGGGGCGAGCCGGGGAGGGTGGCGGCGGCCGCCACCCCGGCGAAGCCCACCGCCAGCACCGCCGCCCGCGGGAGCGAGCGCCGGACGCCGTC
>DASUNK010000038.1:0-15518 GCA_036277195.1 Longimicrobiaceae bacterium
CCTCCAGCCGCTTGTAGAACCGCAGCCCGGTGGCGTCGAAGCCCTGGCGGCGGTAGAACTCGTGCGTCCGGGTGCGGTGCGCGCCCGTGGTCAGGTGCATCGACTCCGCCCCCACCTCGCGCGCCCACGCCTCGGCGGCGCGCAGCAGCGCCGCGCCGTGCCTCCGCCCGCGGCACTCCGGGTCCACCACCAGCGACACCACCCGCACGTACGGCCCGTCGTGGGTGAAGCTGAGCCCCCGCAGCAGCCCCGCCAGCCCCACCACCCGCCCCTCCGCCTCGGCCACCAGCGTATGGTGGTCCGGATGCGCCAGCAGGCGCGCCAGCCGCGCCGCCATCGCCTCCGCGCCGCACGGGTAGCCGAGCGCGGTGACCAGCTCCGCCAGCCGCGGCGCGTCGCCGGGCGCGGCCGCGCGGATCACGGGGCGGCCAGCCAGGCCGACTCCTCGCTCGGGTCCGCCAGCAGCGCGGCCTCGGGCGCCGGCTCGTCCAGCGCCAGCATCCCGGAGTGGGCGCCCTCGATCCGGGGGGCGATGAGGTCCACCCCGTTGGCGGCCAGGCGCAGCGCCGCGGCGGTGGCACGGGGGTCGCGCTCGTGGTCCAGCGACCACTGGGCGTGCTCGGCCAGCAGCGCCAGCTCCAGCGAGCGCCCCAGGGTGAGCGCGAAGCGGCGCGCCCCCGCCTCCACCGCCGCGCGGCCGAAGCGGCTGGCGTAGGAGAGCCACTCCAGCGCGTGCGCGGTGGCGAGCACCGCGGTGCGGGCCGCCTCGGCGGGGCCGGGGTCGCGCACGGTGGCGGCGCAGCGCATCACCTCCTCGCGCAGCAGCTCCACGCTCCCGGCGGCGTCCAGGGCGCGCAGGGTGTCGAGCGCCAGCACGTTGGTGGTCCCCTCCCAGATGGTGAGCACCTGGCTGTCGCGCAGCAGCGCGGGGAGCCCCGTGTCCTCCACGTATCCCGCCCCCCCGAACGCCTCCAGCACCTCGCTCGCCACGGCCACCGCCTGCCGGGCGGTGGCCACCTTGGCCAGCGGGGTGAGCACCCGCAGCAGGCGGCGCCCCGCCTCGTCCAGCTCGCCGCACTCGTCGCGGCCGATGAGCCCGGCCACCCGGAAGGTGAAGTGCAGCGCCCCCTCCAGCTCGGCCTGCACCCCGGCCAGGGTGTCCAGGTGCAGCGGCTGCTCGGAGAGCGGCGCCCGGAAGGCCTCGCGCAGCGGCGCGTAGGCGCGCGCCAGCGCCACGCCGCGCCGCATCAGCGCCGAGGCGCTCACCGCGTTCCAGGTGCGGGTGAGGTTCAGCATGGGGGCGATGCCGCGCACCCCGTCCGCCAGCCCCGCCACCGGCTCGGCGGGCGCGCCGTCCAGCGTCAGCTCCGCGGTGGGGAGCTTGCGGGTCCCCAGCTTGTCCTTCAGCCGGTCCACCCGGATCCCCTGCAGCCGGCCCTGCTCGTCGCGCGTCTCCACGTAGAAGAGCGCCAGCCCGCGCGCGCCGGGGGGGTTCCCCTCGGGGCGGGCCAGCGCCAGCGCCATCTGCGAGGTGGCCGCCGAGCTGAACCACTTGCGACCGTACAGCCGCCACCCGCCCTCGTCGTCGCGGCGGGCCACGGTCTCGGTGCGCCCCACGTCCGAGCCGCCGGCGCCCTCCGTCATCCACTGCCCGCTGGTCCAGAACTCGGCCGGCTTGCGCGAGGTGAGGTGCGGCACCGCGCGGCGGACGAGCGCCTCGTTCCCCGAGTCGAGCAGCGCCCGCGCGGCCCCGTCGGTCATGGCCAGGGGGCAGGCGTAGATGTCGGTGGAGGGGGCGAAGAGGTAGGCGAGGGCGAACTGGTGGATGCGCGAGTGGGGGCCGTGCTCGCGCTCGTAGGCGGTGGCCACCACCCCGTTCTGCGCGGCGATGCGCTCGGCGCGCTTCCAGAGGGCGGTGAGCTCGATGTGGTCGATGCGCTCGCCCCAGGCGCTCCACTGGGTGAGAACGGGCTCGTTCAGCCGGTCGGCGAGCTGCTTGGGGTAGAGGTCGGCGGCCAGGCGGCCCATCTCGCGCAGCGAGGGCTCCACCTCGTCGAGCACCCCGGGGGGGAGGAGGCGGCGCAGCAGCGAGCGCAGCGCGCGGTCCTCGTCGTACTGGTTCCCGAGGGCGGGGGGGCGCTGGATGAAGGGCATTGCCAGTGTCCGGGAGGCGGGACGGGGCGGCGGGGATCGCCGCCCTCAACGATGCATCGCGCCGCCCCGCCGCGCCAGCTTCCCGGCGCCTCGCCTCAGCGCGCGGCGCCGCTCAGGTAGTCGAGCACCAGCGTGCTCATCACCCGGATGCCGATGGGGATGGAGGCGTCGTCGGCCATGAAGGTGGGGGTGTGGTGGTCGCCGCTCTTCGTCCCCGGCTTCACCGTCCCCAGGCGGTAGAAGAAGCCCGGCACCGTGTTGGCGAAGAAGGCGAAGTCCTCCGCCCCGGTGGTGGGCGGCACGTCGAGCACGTTCTCGCGCCCCATCAGCCGCTCCATGGTGGGGCGCATGCGGTCGGAGAGCGCGCGGTCGTTCACCGTCACCGGGGTGGTGCGCTGGTAGTCGATGGTGTACGACCCGCCCCCGGCGCGGGTGACGCCGTCGAGCACCGCGCGGATGCGGCGCTCCACCTCGTCCTGCACCGCCGGGTCGAAGGTGCGCACGGTGCCGTGCATCACCACCTCGTCGGGGATGATGTTGAAGCGCTCGCCGCCGCGGATCATCCCGATGGTGAGCACGCTGGGCTCGAAGGGCGACAGGTTGCGCGAGCGGATGGTCTGCAGCGCCAGCACCGCCTGCGCGGCCATCACCACCGGGTCGATGGCCAGGTGGGGCGAGGCCCCGTGCGCCTGCCGGCCGCGGATGGTGATGATGAGGCGGTCCGAGGCGGCCATGGCGGGCCCCGGGGTGTATCCCACCTTCCCCACCTCCATGTGGGCGAAGGTGTGCAGCCCGAAGATGGCCTGCGGCTTCACCGGGTTGAACACGCCCTCCTTCAGCATCAGCGCGGCGCCGCCCTCCTCGCCCGGGGGAGCGCCCTCCTCCGCCGGCTGGAAGACGAAGAGCACGGTGCCGGGGACGCGGTCGCGCATCCCCGCCAGCACCGAGGCCACCCCCATCTGCACGGCGGTGTGGATGTCGTGCCCGCAGGCGTGGGAGACGCCCACCTGCTGCCCCAGGTACTCGGCCTTCGCCGTGGACTTGAAGGGGTAGGGCGTGTCCTCGGTCACCGGGAGGGCGTCCATGTCCGCGCGCACGGCCACCACCGGCCCGGGGCGGCCGCCGCGCAGCACCCCCACCACGCCGGTGTGGGCCACGCCGGTGCGCACCTCCAGCCCCAGCTCGCGCAGGTGCGCCGCCACCAGCTCGGCGGTCTTCACCTCGCGGTTGGAGAGCTCGGGGTTCTGGTGGAGGTGGTGGCGGATCTCGGTGATGCGCGGGGCCACCCGCTCGGTGGCGGCGCGCACGGCCTCGTCGTGCGCCTGCGCGGCGAGCGCGGCGGGAGCCAGGGCCAGCGCGCCCAGCAGGCCGAGCGGGCGGAGTGCGGGAGACCTCATGGGAGCTTCCGGGGCGTGGGTGTGGCGGAGCGCTGCGGCGGGGAACGGATGTAATGTGCCGCCCGGCGGGGCCGTTCGTCAACGCGGCGGCGCGGCGCGCGGGTTGACGCCCTGGCATCGGGCGGCCAAACTCAGGGCCATGGAAGCGATCGACCGCACGGACCGCGTCTGCATCGTCGGCGCCGGGAGCTCCGGCCTGGCGGCGGCCAGGAACCTGGCCGAGCGCGGCTTCGCGGCCGACGTGCTGGAGCGCGAGGACGACCTGGGGGGAAACTGGAACTACGGCAAGCCCGGCGCGCGCGTATACCGCTCGACGCACATGATCTCGTCGAAGCCGTTCACGCAGTTCCCGGACTTCCCCATGCCGGCCTCCTTCCCGGACTACCCGCACCACGCGCAGGTGCTGGAGTACCTCCGCGCCTACGCCGAGCACTTCGGGGTGGCGGAGCGGATCGAGTACCGCACGCCGGTGGAGCGGCTGGAGCCGGCGGCGGAGGGTCCCGGCTGGGAGGTGACCACCGGCGCGGGCGAGCGGCGGCGCTACGCCGCGGTGGTCGTCGCCAACGGCCACAACTGGCTCCCCAAGTGGCCGCGCTGGGAGGGCGAGTTCGCGGGGGAGATGCTGCACTCGGCGGACTACCGCACCCCCGACGGGTTCGAGGGGAAGCGGGTGCTGGTCATCGGCGGCGGCAACAGCGGGTGCGACATCGTGGTGGAGGCGGCGCAGCACGCGGCGCGCACCCTCCACAGCACGCGCCGCGGCTACTGGTACATGCCCAAGTACGTCATGGGGCGCCCGGCGGACCAGGTGGGCGACGCGCTGCTGAAGCTGCGGGTGCCGCTCGCGGTGCGGCGGCTGGTGGGGACGCTCTCCATGCGGCTGCTGGTGGGGCCGCCGGAGCGGTCGGGGCTCCCCCGGCCGGACCACCGGCTCTTCGAGACGCACCCGGTGGTGAACTCGCTGCTGCCGTACTACGTCAAGCACGGCGACGTGATCCCCCGGCCGGACGTGGTGGGCTTCGCCGGGCGCACGGTGCGCTTCGCCGACGGCACGGCCGAGGAGGTGGACGTGGTGGTGTGCGCCACGGGCTACGCCATCGCCTTCCCCTTCATCGACCCCGCGCTGCTGAACTGGCGCGACGGGCGGCCGCGGCTGTACAAGCACGTCTTCCACCCCGAGCGAGACGACCTGTTCGTGGCGGGGATGATCCAGCCGGACAGCGGGCAGTTCGGGCTGGTGCACTGGCAGACGCGGGCGGTGGCGCTCTTCCTGGCGGCGCTACGGGTGGGGACGCCGGCGGGGCGGGCTTTCCGCGCGGAGAAGCGCCGCTTCGAGGAAGACTTCGGGCACGGCATCCGCTACAAGGAGTCGACCCGGCACTACCTGGAGGTGGAGCACTGGAGCTACCTCCGGGGGCTGAAGCGGGTGTGCCGGCGGCTGGCGGCGGGGCTTCCCGCGCCCGCCCGGCACCCCGCTCCCGCGCGCGGCGGCCGGGCGCGCCCCGGGCTGGTGGGGAGCGGACCGTAGAAACCCACTGGTGAGCGCAGGCGTACGTGCCGATCATCGCCCAGTTCTACGGCATCGTCATCCGCATGTTCTACAACGACCATTCGCCGCCGCACTTCCACGCGGTCTACGGCGAGCACGAGCTGGTCGTCGGGATCTCCCCGATCGGGGTACTGGAGGGGAGCGCACCCGGGCGGGTGCGGTCGATGGTCCTGGAATGGGCGGCGCTGCACCAGCATGAGCTGCTCGACGACTGGGCTCGCTGCCGCCGCGGAGAGCCGCCGGAGTCGATCGAGCCGCTCGAGTAGCGAGGAGGCGAGATGCTCCACCTGATCGAGAACGTCCGCGTGGCGGAGGGCAGCGTCCTGGAGCTGACCTATGCCGGCGGCGAGACAGTGGTGGTCGACATCAGCCCCCTGATCGAGCGAGGCGGAGTCTTCTCCCGGCTGGCCGATCCGGCCGTCTTCGCGCGGGTGGTGATCGGGGGTGGAGGGCGATACCTGGAGTGGCCGGGCGAGATCGACCTGTGCGCCGACAGCCTCTGGCTCTCGGCACACGAGCGGGACGGGCGGGAGGCGGCTTGATCCCTGCCGTTTGCTTCTTCCACTGAGACTTCGGACAATGCCGCGATCGTCCCTGCGAGACGCGCTCTTCTCCCGCCGCTACCGCTCCGCGCCCGAGCCCTCGCCGCTCACCGCCGAGGAGCGCGAGATCGGCCGCAGCGCCGGCTTTCCCGACGCCGCGGTGGAGCTGCTCAAGAGCGCCGCGGACGGCTGGCTCTCGCGCCTGCGCGGCGTCACCGCCGGGGGCGAGGAGTACGACGCGCCCGGCCTGACCATCGAGGTCATGCGCGGGCGCGCCGCCGAGGTGCGGCGGCGCCTGCGCGAGCGGCTGGGGCCCGGCTACCTCGTCTTCGAGACCAAGCCCGGCTTCCTCCCCGGGACGCCGCTGCACGTGTCCGTGCTGCTGGGGACGGACCAGCTCCAGATCCCCCTCACCCTGGGCACCAGCGGCGCCAACTACGGCGTGACCCCGCGCGACGTGGCCGAGCGGCTGCGGCGGTGGGACGCGCAGTACGGGCTCACCATCAACGGCGCCGGCGACGACTGGCTGGAGGCCGAGTTCCACCGCGAGCCGCCGGACATGCTCGACTTCGCCCAGGAGGTGTGGGAGTTCTGCCCGGACGTGGTGGAGCAGGGCACCACCACCCTCGACGCGGCCGCCGCCGAGATGGCGCGCGAGAACCGCGTCTACCTCTGGTGGGAGTGATCCGCTACCCCGGCCGGATGCGGCGGTAGCGGGCCTTCACCAGCTCGAAGACGCCGTAGGCCATCAGTCCCATCCCCACCACCCCGAGCAGCCAGGGTCCGTACGCCTGCTCCTGCAGGGTGCGGAGCGCGCCCTGCAGCCCGCGCGCCTCGCCGGGGTCGTACTGGAGGGCGGCGCGCACCACGAAGATCCCCATCACCCCGAACACCACTCCGCGGGCGGCCCACCCCAATCTGCCGCCGCGCTCCAGCCACTGCCGGGCGCGCGGGTCCAGCCGGGCCACGTCCAGGCGCTTCGTGGGACTGGACGCATGGACGCGGTAGAGCTGGTAGGCGCCGTACGCCGCGATCCCCGCGCCCACCAGCGCCACCAGCCACCGCCCGGCCGGCTGTTGCAGCAGCACCGCCGTCCAGTGCCGGGCCTCGCCGTCGCCGCCGTCCCCGCCGCCCGGCGAGCCGAGCGCCATCCGCGCCGCAGCCAGCGCCACCCCCGCGTAGAGGACGCCGCTGAGGGCGCTCCCCGCGCGCTTCAGCAGCCCCTTGCCGTCGCTTCCCTTGTGCTCCGGGTCCAGCACGGCCTGCACCAGCCGCCAGAGCGCGTACCCCGCCAGCCCCAGCGCCACCACGCCCAGGAGCACCCGGCCGAGCGGCTGGCGCAGGATGGTCTCCAGCGCGCCCCCGGGCCCCGCCGGCCTCCCCGAGCCGAACGCCGCGCGCACGGCGAGCAGCCCCACCACGAAGTAGACCACGCCGCGGGCCGCGTATCCCAGCCGGGCCAGCCGCTCCACCCAGGGCGCGGCCTGGCGCGCGGCTTCGCGCACCTGGGCCTTCGCCTCGTCCACCGGTAGTTCCATCGCCTCGTTCCGGGCTGGGGAGTCCGTGCACGCGCCGCCGGCCGCTGGCTGCGCAACGAACGGGCCCCGCACCTTCCGCACTTCGCACTTCGCACTTCGCACTTTCGGACTCTCCCCCCGCCGCCTACTTTGGCCGGGCTTTTCCGGACAGCGCCGCGCCCCTGCCGCGCGGTGCCCGCACACAGAGCCTTTGAGGTGCAGCGTGGCGGACAACAGCTTCGACATCGTCGTCATCGGCGCCGGCCCCGGTGGCTACGTGGCCGCCATCAAGGCCGGGCAGCTCGGATACAAGGTGGCGTGCGTGGAGGAGGGGAACCTGGGAGGCGTCTGCCTGAACATCGGCTGCATCCCCACCAAGGCGCTGCTGGAGAGCGCCGCCATGATCGCGCACCTCGGCCACGCCAAGGAGTTCGGCATCACCGTGGGCGAGATCAAGACGGACCTGGCCCAGGCCGTCAAGCGCTCGCGCCAGGTCTCCGAGCGGCTGGTGAAGGGGATCGGCTTCCTCTTCAAGAAGAACAAGGTCACCCACGTCGCGGGGCGCGGGCGGCTGGCGGGGAAGGGGAAGGTCGAGGTCACGGCGAAGGACGGGAAGAAGCAGACGCTCACCGCCAAGCACATCGTCATCGCCACGGGTTCGAGGCCGCGCGACCTGCCCTTCCTCAGGATCGACCACGAGCGGGTGTGGGACTCCACCGACGCCATGCTGGCGGAGTCGCCGCCGAAGACGCTGGCCATCGTGGGCGCGGGCGCCATCGGCTGCGAGTTCGCGGACGTGTACGCCGCCTTCGGCACCAAGGTCACCCTCATCGAGGCGCTGGACCGCCTCCTCCCGCTGGAGGACCGCGACTGCTCGGCGGTGGTGGAGAAGAGCTACCGCAAGCGGGGGATGGAGATCTTCACCGGCGCGCGGCTGGAGAAGGCGGACATCGGCAAGGACGGCGTGGCGCTCACCCTCAAGACCGCGAAGGGCGAGACGCAGACGATCCAGGCGGAGCGGGTGCTGCAGGCGGTGGGTCGGGCGCCGCTCACCGAGGACATCGGGCTGGAGGCGGCGGGGGTGAAGCTCACCGAGCGCGGCTTCATCGCCGTGGACCGGCAGCTGCGCACCAACGTGGAGGGGGTCTACGCCATCGGCGACGTGGCGGGGCCGCCGCTGCTGGCGCACAAGGGCTCGCACGAGGGGATCGCCTGCATCGAGGCCATCCACGGCGACCCGCACGCCGGCATCGACTACGCCAACGTCCCCAACTGCACCTACTGCCACCCCGAGGTGGCCTCGGTGGGGCTCACCGAGGAGCAGGCGCGCGAGCAGGGGCACGAGGTGGAGGTGGGTACCTTCCCCTGGACCGCCAACGGGCGCGCGCTGACCGCGGGCGACACGGAGGGGTTCGTGAAGGTGGTGCGGGACAAGAAGTACAGCGAGGTGCTGGGGGCGCACATCGTGGGGCCGCACGCCACGGAGCTGATCGCGGAGTTCGTGGTGGGGCGGCACCTGGAGACCACGGCGGAGGAGATGGAGCGGGCGATGCACCCGCATCCCACGCTCTCCGAGGCGGTGGCCGAGGCCGCGCTGGCCGCGCTCGGCCACCCGATCCACATCTAGCCGTCCCGGCCCATGCCCCGCATCCGCGCGTGGGCCGCGGCCACGCTGGCGGCGCCGCCGGAGAAGGTGTACGGCATCCTCGCGGACTACCGCGGCGGCCACCCCGCCATCCTCCCCGAGCGCTGGTTCCGCGGGCTGGAGGTGGAGCGCGGCGGCACCGGCGCGGGGACGGTGATCCGCTTCCGCATCCGCCTGGGCGGCTCCACCCGCACCGTCCGCGCGGAGGTCACCGAGCCCGAGCCGGGGCGCGTGCTCGCCGAGACGGACCTGGAGACCGGCGCCGTCACCTCCTTCACCGTCGACCCGCTCGACCGCGGCCGCCGCTCCGCCGTCACCATCTCCACCGAATGGGAGTCGCCCGCGCCGCGCGCCTGGATCGAGCGGCTGCTCGCGCCGCCCCTGCTGCGGCGCGTCTACGCCGAGGAGCTGCGCCGGCTCGCGGAGCACGCCGCGCGCTGACGCGGGAGCCCGATGCTGCTCATCCCCTTCTTGGCGATGGCGGTGGCCGCCTCCGCGCTCCTGGCCGTGGCGGGCGAGTACGGCGGCAAGCGCCGGCTGGTCTACGCCGCCAAGCCGCTCACCACGGCGCTCATCCTGGCGATGGCGGCGCTCGCGCCCGGCGCGGTGTCGCCGCTCTACCGCTGGGCGGTGGTGCTGGGGCTGGCGCTCTCGCTGGCGGGGGACGTGTTCCTGTTGCTGCCGCGCGACCGCTTCGTGGCCGGGCTGGCCAGCTTCTTCGCCGCGCACCTCTGCTACGTCGCGGCCTTCGGCTCCCAGCTCGCCGGGGTGCCGCCGGCGTGGACGGTGCTCCCCTTCGCCCTCTACGCGGCCCTGCTGCTGCGCATCCTGTGGCCGCACCTGCCGCCGGGGCTGCGCGTCCCGGTGACGGCGTACGCGGCGGTGCTCTCGGCCATGGCGTGGGCGGCGCTCGGGCAGTGGCTCCGCCACGGCGACGCACGCTCGGCGCTGGCGTTCGCGGGCGCGGCGCTCTTCGTGGCGTCGGACTCGCTGCTGGCCGCCGACCGCTTCGCCCGCCCCTTCCCCGCCGCCCGGGCGCTGGTGCTGGGGACGTACTGGGCCGCGCAGCTCCTCATCGCGGCCTCGGTGGCGCGCGGCTGAGTCTGCTTGCGTGGAGGGCGGTTTTTCCCTTTCTTTGTAAGCACTTCCACTTTCCTCCAGTGAATCACCAGGAGGCTCGATGCTTTCCCGACGGGCGTTCTTCGGCGCCCTGGCCGGCGGAGCCGCGCTCGCGCTCACCGGCCGGGACGTCTTCGCGCAGCAGGGCCGCGGCGGCCCCGCCATGACCATCTACAAGAGCCCCACCTGCGGCTGCTGCGCCAACTGGGTGGAGCACGCGCAGGGTGCCGGCTTCCGCACCACCGTGCGCGACCTGGACGCGGCGGCCATGGCCGAGGTCAAGCAGCGCTACGGCATCACCGCGCGCCTGCAGTCGTGCCACACCGCCGTGGTGAACGGCTACGCGGTGGAGGGACACGTCCCCGCGGACCTGGTGCAGCGCCTGCTCCGGCAGCGCCCGCGCGGGGTGGTGGGGATCGCCGCGCCGGGAATGCCGGTGGGCTCGCCGGGGATGGAGATGGGCGCCCGCCGCGACCCGTACGACGTGCTGGCCTGGGACCGCCGCGGCCGCATCACCCTCTTCGCCTCGCGATGATCCGCCGCTGCGCGCTCCTGGCCGTGCTCGCGGCCGCCGGCACCCTCCTCCCGGCCGGCGGCGCGGCACCGCTCGCCGCGCAGGTCGGCAAGCTGGCGCCGGTGGACGAGGCCCCGCGCGACGCCTCGTTCCTGGCCTTCCGCCGGCAGCTGCAGGAGGTGGTGCGCCGCCGCGACGCCGAGGCGCTGTACGGGATGCTGGCCGAGAACGTGGAGACCGGCTTCGGCGGGGACGGAGGCGTGGCGGCGTTCAAGGAGACGTGGCAGCCGGAGAACCCGCTCAGCAACCTGTGGAACACGCTGGAGGAGGTGCTGCGGATGGGCGGGTCGTTCCAGGGGGCGAGCCGCTTCGTGGCGCCGTACGTCCACAGCCGCTGGCCGGAGCGGCTGGACCCCACCCTGCACGTGGCCGTGGTGGGCACCAACGTGCGGGTGCGCGAAAGCTCGGAGCTGGGGAGCGCGGTGATCGCCGTGCTCTCGTACGACCTGGTGCCGCTGGCCCGCGACCGCGGCGGCGACCGCGCCACCCAGCGCTGGCAGGTGGTGCAGCTCGGCGACGGGCGGCGGGGGTACGTGGCGCGCCGCTACCTGCGCGGGCCGCTGGACTACCGCGCCGTCTTCGAGCAGCGCGGCGGCCGCTGGGTGCTGGCGGCGCTGGTCGCGGGAGACTAGTCACGCCGCGTACCACTGCGTGCGGCAGCGCGCGGTGGGCTCGCCGATGCGCCGCAGCAGGTCCACGAACGACTGGAGGTACACCGGCGTCTCCTTGCGCCGCAGCACGGCCGCGTGCCACTGCCGGTGCAGCCCCTTCTCCGTGATCGGCACGGCCGCCAGCAGCCCCGCGGCCACCTGCGGCGCCACCGCCCAGCGCGCCAGCATCGCCACCCCCATCCCCGCCTTCACCAGCTCCAGGATCGCCTCGGTCAGCTCCACCCGCGACACCTGGCGCGGCACGACCCCGCGCGGGTCCAGCACCTCGCGGAAGAGCGTGCTCTCCGCGCGCGGCACGTTGTAGAGCAGGACGTGCTGGTCCGCGAAGTCCTCGGCGGCCACGAAGGCGCGCCCCGCCCACGGGTGCCCCGGCGCCGCCACCGCCATCAGCTCGTCCGCGAAGAGCGGCGTGAGGGCGATGCGCCGGTCGCGCGGCGGATCGCTCACCACCGCCACGTCCAGCTTCCCCTTGAGCAGCGCGGGGATCGGCCCGCGCGTTGCGCTCGCCACCACGCGCGGCTCCACCCCCGGGAACTCGCGCTGGAACTCGGTCAGCACCCCCGGCAGCCAGTGGTAGCAGGTGTAGCAGGCGGTGCTGAAGCGCAGCACCGCCCGCCGCTCCGCGCCCGTGCTGCGCGCCTGGTCCACCGCGCGCGCCACCGCCGGCAGGATCTCGCGCGCCGAGTCGCGCAGCCGCTCGCCCGCGGGGGTGAGCACCATGCGCTTGCCGCTGCGCACGAAGAGCGGCGTCCCCAGCCGCCGCTCCAGGTCCGCCAGCTGGTGGCTCAGCGCGGACTGGGTGAGGAAGAGCGCGGAGCCCGCCCGCGTCAGCGTGCCGTGCTCGGCCACCGCGTCCACCAGCTTCAGGTCCCGGATCTCCAGCGTCATCCCATCCTCCCGGTGAGGTGCGGTCGCATGAGCCGATCTCATGGATCGCATGAAACGATTTCGTTTGATTCATAGCAAGATCCCGCCTAGCTTGCTCCGCGTCAAGGCTGACGTTCACCCCGGGCCCGGAGCCGCCGAGATGCTTTCCACCGCCACCGCCTTCCCCGCCGAGTACCGCGCCTATTCCACCCCGCACCTGCTGGCCGTCTTCGCCCGCGCGCCGGAGCGCCTGCGCGCGGCGGTGGCGGACCTGTCCCCGGACGAGCTGCGCGCCCGCCCGCGCCCGGAGAAGTGGTCCGTCGCCGAGATCGTCTGCCACCTGGCGGACAGCGAGCTGATGGGGGCGGGGCGCATCCGCATGGTGGTGGCGCAGTCCGGGCCGGAGTTCGTGAGCTACGACCAGGACGCCTTCGCCGCGGCGCTGGGCTACCGCGACGACCCGCCGGCCTTCGCGCGGGCGCTGCGCCTCTTCGAGCTGCTGCGCGAGTCCACGCTGGCGGTGTTCGCGCGTACGGAGGCGGAGACGTGGGAGCGCTGGGGCGTCCACCCCGACTTCGGGCCCGTCACCCTGCGCAACCTGCTGGAGCTGTACGCGGACCACGGCGAGCGCCACCTCGGGCAGATCCTGGCCATCCGCGCGCAGCTCGGGAAGCCGCTCGACGTGCGGCTGCTGCTGGAGCAGCGGCTGTACTGAGCCCCATCGCCACCGGAGAGGAAGGACGATATGAGACGCATGCGGTTCGGGATCCTGGTGGCACTCGCGCTCGCGGCGTGCGCGCCGGCGGAGCGGGGGACCGCCCTCACCCCGCTCGAAGCGGAGGAGGTGATCCGGGTAACCAACCACAACACGGCCGACGTGGTGGTGTACCTGAGCGTGTCGGGGATGCGGCGCCGGCTGGGACTGGTGCCCACCGCGCAGACGGCGGAGTTCCGCATCTCGTCCACCGGGCTGGTATCGGCGCGCGACCTGCGGCTGGTGGTGGACCCGATCGGCACCTTCGGGGCCGCCTACACCACCGAGGCGATCCTGTGGTCGCGCGGGCAGCGCATCGAGCTGACGGTGCAGCGGGTGCTCTCCACCTCGCACTTCGTGACGAGGTTCCCCTGAGAGTCCCGCCGCGCCCGTCCACTTCTTGACTCCCCCGGCGGGGGGGCCTAGCATCACCCCCCCATGCGCCCCTCCGCCCCGCACCACCCGCCGCCGGAGTTCGAGGTCGTCCGCGACCCGGTGTGGAACACCATCCGGGTGGACCCCACGGCGCTGCGCGTCATCGACACCCCCGAGTTCCAGCGGCTGCGCCACGTGCGCCAGCTGGGCCTCGCCTACCTGGTGTACCCGGGCGCCACCCACACCCGCTTCGACCACGCGCTGGGCGTCTACCACCTGGCCCGCCGCGCCCTGGAGCTGCTGGCCGGGCAGGGGCAGCTGGAGCGCGTGGACCCGCTGGAGTGCCGCCTGACGCCCTACGCCGCGCTCCTCCACGACATCGGCCACTACCCCTTCTCGCACGCCCTGGAGGAGCTGGACGGCGCCTGGATCCCCGGCCACCACGAGGAGCTGGCGGGGCGCTTCCTGGCCGCGCCCGCCATCCGCGCCGCGCTCGCCGGGCTGGCGCCGGACGCGCCGGAGCGCATCGAGGCGCTGGTGCGCGGCCGCTCGGCGTCGCCGCTGCAGGGGCTGGTGTCCGGCAGCCTGGACCTGGACAAGATCGAGTACCTGGGGCGCGACGCCCGCTTCTGCGGCGTGCCGTACGGCCAGGTGGACGTGGACCGGCTCCTGCACGCCCTGGCGGTGCTGGAGGACCCCGAGACGGGGCGCCTGGAGGTGGGGATCCACGAGAAGGGGCTCAGCGCGCTGGAGTCGCTCCTCTTCTCCAAGTACCAGATGTTCCGCAACGTGTACTGGCACCACGCGGTGCGGGCGGCCACCTCGCTCTTCAAGCGGCTGGTGCAGGACGCGGTGGACGGCGGCCTCCTGCACCCGGACGAGCTGGTGGGGCAGACGGACGAGCGGCTGCTGGCGCAGGTGGAGGTGCGGGCGGAGCGCTGCACGGCGCCGGCCGCGCGGCGGGTGGCGGAGCGGTGGCTCCCCGCCATCCGCGAGCGGCGCCTCCCCAAGCGCGCGCTGGAGCTCTCGGGCGAGGCGCTGCGCGGCCTCCCCGCCGAGGAGTGGCTGGCGAGCGACGGCGCGCTCCGGCGCGAGCTGGAGCACCGGCTGGCGGCGGACCTGGGGCTCCCCGCCGGCGGCGCCTTCGTGGACTATCCCGAGAAGCCGCGCATGCTGGGGCTGGACCTGCTCCTGCTGCGGCGCGGCGGCGCGGTGCAGCGCCTCACCGACGGCGGACGCACCGGGCTCATCGACCTCCCGCGCGTGGCCGACGAGCTGTACTACACGGCCCGCGCCTTCCGCGTCTTTACCGTCGAGCGCCGCCAGCTGGCCCCCGGGCCGGTGCTGGAGCTGCTCGCCCTCTCCGCCCCCGAGCTGCGCCGCCGCCTGGCCGTGCCCGCCCCCCTGCCGTGAGCGACGGCCCTTCCCCGTCCGCGCCCGGCGGCGAGCGCGTCCTGATCGCCGAGGACGACCCGGTCTCGGCGCGCGTGCTGCGCTCGCTGCTGCAGCAGGTGGGCTACCAGGTGCGCGTGGCCGCCGACGGCGAGGAGGCGCTGCGGATGCTGGAGGAGGAGGGCCCGCCGGACATCCTGCTGCTGGACTGGATGCTCCCCGGCGTCACCGGGCTGGAGGTGTGCCACCGGGCGCGCGAGCGCTGGAACGCGCTGGAGCTGCCGATCCTGATGGTGACCGCGCGCACGGACCCGGAGAGCGTGTACGCGGCCTTCGACGCGGGCGCCAGCGACTACGTGGCCAAGCCCTTCCGCGGGGCGGAGCTGCGGGCGCGCATCGAGGCGCAGCTGCGGGTGAAGCGGCTGGTGGAGGAGCGCCGCCGGATGGAGGAGCACCTGCGCGAGCGCGACAAGCTCTCCACGCTGGGGCTGGTGGCGGGCGGGGTGGCGCACGACCTCAACAACCCGCTGGCGGTGATCGCCGGGCACGCGCGCATCCTCCTCGGCCGCGCCGGCGACGAGCAGACGGCCGCCCAGCTGCGCGAGGTGCTGGAGGCGGTGGAGCGCTGCGGCCGCATCACCGGCGACCTGCTTGGCTTCGCCCGGCGGCGGCCGGTGGAGCGGCGCCCGGTGGACGTGGCCGGCGTGCTGCACGCCACGCTGGCGCTGCGCGAGCGGGCGCTGGCCTCGGCCGGCATCCGCCTGGTGGTGGAAGCGGCCGGCCCGGTGCCACCGGTGACGGCGGACGCGCACCAGCTGCAGCAGGTGTTCCTGAACGTGCTGGTGAACGCCGAGCAGGCCATGCGCGAGCGGGGGTCCGTGGTGCGGTCCGCGGTGCGGGCGGAGGACGGGTGGGTGGTGGTGGAGCTGTCCAACGACGGGCCGCCGATCGCGCCGGAGGCG
>DASUNK010000039.1:0-13041 GCA_036277195.1 Longimicrobiaceae bacterium
CCCGGGCGCCACTCACCAGGAGCACACCCATGAGCCGAAACCGCATCGTCAGGGCACTCGCCGCCGCGCTGCTGGGAGCGTGTCTGGCGGCTCCCGCGGCCCGCGCGCAGACCAGCACGGCCAGCCTCCGCGGATACGTGCGGGGGCCCTCGGGCGAGGACGTGGCCGGCGCCAGCGTGACCGCGCGGAACACCGAGACCAACCAGCAGCGCAGCGTGGTGACGGACGTGAACGGCTTCTACGCGCTCCCGGGGCTGCGCCCGGGGCCGTACCAGCTGACGGTGCGCCGCGTGGGCTTCGGCGACCGCGCGCGGACGGTGCAGCTGATGGTGGGGCAGACGCTGGACCTGAACTTCGACCTCACCACCGAGGCGGTGGCGATCGCCGGGATCACCGCCACGGCGGCGCCGGTGGCGGAGACGCGCACCTCGGAGCTGGCCACCAACGTGACCCGCGAGCAGGTGCAGAACCTCCCCACGCCGGACCGCAACTTCCTCAGCCTGGCCGTGCTGGCCCCCGGCACCCAGCTGCAGAACGACCGGATCGACGGCACGCGCAAGACCTTCACCGCCGGCGCCCAGGGCGCGGAGCAGGTGAACGTCTTCATCGACGGGGCGAGCTACAAGAACGACATCCTGCAGGGGGGCGTGGCCGGCCAGGACGCCAGCCGCGGCAACCCCTTCCCCCGGAACGCCATCCGCGAGTTCCGGGTGACCACGCAGAACTTCAAGGCGGAGTACCAGAAGGCCTCCAGCGCCATCATCACCGCCACCACCCGCTCGGGGACCAACGAGTGGGAGGGGAACGCCTTCCTCAACTACCAGCACGAGGGGCTGACGGCGCTCGACCAGTTCCAGCGGCGCGACCGGGCCGCCAACCCGGGCTTCAGCCGCCCGGACTACCAGCGCTTCCAGCTGGGCGCCAACGTCGGCGGGCCGATCATCCTCGACCGGCTGCACTTCTTCGGCTCGTTCGAGCGCAACGACCAGAACCGCGGCCGCCGGGTGAGCATCGTGCCCCCGGCCGGCTTCCCGGCGCTCGACTCCATCAACTTCGCGCAGTACAACGGCGAATTCGACGAGCCGTTCCGCTCCACCCTCTTCTTCGGCAAGCTGACCTTCGAGCAGGCCGAGGGCTCGTTCTTCGACCTCAGCTACACGCACCGGCACGAGAACGACATCCGCGACTTCGGCGGGCTGACGCCCTTCGAGTCGGCCACGCGCTTCAAGAACGACGTGAACACCGCCGTGCTCAAGCACACCTGGACGCGCGGCGACCTGCTCAACGAGGCCACCGGCAGCTTCCAGCGCTACCGGTACAACCCCACCCCGGCGCGCCCGGGGACGGTGAACCGCTTCTTCGGCTTCGGCTGCTGCGCGCAGCTGGGGAGCAACATCTCGGAGCAGGACTTCACCCAGAAGCGCTTCTCCCTGCGCAACGACCTGAGCTGGTCGGGGCTGCGCTGGCTGGGCGAGCACGTGGTGAAGGGCGGCGTGAACCTGGACTTCCTGGACTACGACATCATCAAGCGCAACGCCGAGAACCCGCGCTTCGTGTACGAGCCCTGGTTCTTCGGCTTCTCCATCCCGCAGCGGGTGGAGTTCCAGACCGGCGATCCCAACTTCGGGGCCAACAACACGCAGGTGGGGCTCTACGTCCAGGACGACTGGAACCCGAGCGAGCGGCTGACGCTGAACCTGGGCGTGCGGTGGGACTACGAGTCGAACATGATGAACTACGACTACGAGACCCCGCAGGCCATCGTGGACTCGCTGACCCGCTACCAGGACCGGCTCTTCCTGCCGCTGGACACGGACCGCTACTTCACCGACGGCGACGACCGCTCGCCCTTCTTCGGGGCCATCCAGCCGCGCCTGGGCTTCTCCTTCGCGCTGGACCGCGACGCGCGCACCTCCATCTTCGGCGGGTGGGGGATCTTCTACGACCGCACCCTCTTCGACCACGCCATCGAGGAGGCGTTCGCGCTGCAGCACCCCAGCTACCGCATCGAGTTCACCCACCCGGACTCGGCCGAGGTGCCGGGGCGGGTGCGCTTCGAACCGCGCTTCCTCTCCGACGGGCGGACGGTGGTGGAGGAGCTGACGGCGGACGCGCGCTTCAACACCCCCGAGATGAAGCTCATCCCCAACGACCTGCGGCCCCCCAAGGCGCAGCACTTCAACCTGGGGATCCGGCGGGCGTTCGGGGAGATCGAGGTCTCGGCGGCGTACGCGGGGGTGCGGAGCCGCAACCAGTTCACCTTCTACTGGGCGAACCAGAACTTCACCTGCCCGGACCGGTCGTTCGCGGTGCCGGACTGCTTCCAGAGCCGGCAGATCCCGGGGTTCAGCAGCATCCTCTTCGGCGACGACCGGGGGAAGACCTGGTACGACGCGCTGCAGGTGAAGGTGGACCGCCCCTACCGCGCGCGCGGCCGCGGCGAGTTCGGCTGGGGCGCCGGGCTGGCGGTGACGGTGGCGGAGCGCGAGACCGAGGGGTTCAACGACCTCTTCTCCTTCCCGAACCCGGCGGACTACCCGCGCCAGGTGCGCAACGACGAGCCGGTGCGCATCGTGGGCAACTGGATCGTGGACGTGCCCTGGGTGTGGGGGATCCAGTTCAGCGGCCTGCTGAGCCTGGGGAGCGGGGCGCGGCAGGACGTGGGCGGGCGCTTCGACTGCAACAACGCGAACACCTGCTTCGAGCCGGGCGGGTTCGAGCCGGAGCGGCGCTCGTTCATCATCCCGGACGCCTTCGCCTTCCGGAACCTGGACCTGCGGGTGCGCAAGGAGTTCGTGAACCTGCGCCAGCGGCGGCTGGGGGTGACGGCGGAGCTGTTCAACGTCTTCAACCACCAGAACCTGGGGTGCTTCAACCTCTTCAACCGCGACGACCCGAACTTCGGGACGGCGGGGTGCGTGATCAGCGACCCGCGGCGGCTGCAGATCGGGGTGGAGTACAACGACAACTGAAGTGCGAAGTGCGAAGTGCGAAGTGCGAAGTGCGAAAGTGCGAAAGTGCGAAAGTGCGAAAGTGCGAGGTGAGAGGCACCTGAGCCGTCGAACAACCCTCCCCCGGAACGGGGGAGGGTGGCGAGCCTGAGCGAGCCGGGAGGGGGCCCCCGGCGAGAACCGGTGAGATGAGCCGATGGGTTCGAGCGCTGTGATCCGACGCGGTGCGGCGGCGTTCCTCCTGGCGCTGTGTACGGCGTGCGCCTCGACCCCGAACGGGGTGGGAGGATCTTCGCCCGCCAGCTCCGAGGCGTTCCTCGACACCGTGCAGGAGCGCACCTTCCGCTGGTTCTGGGAGACCACCAACCCGCGCAACGGCTTGGTGCCGGACCGGTGGCCCACCCCCTCCTTCTCCAGCGTGGCGGCGGTGGGCTTCGGGCTCACCGCCTACCTGGTGGGCGTGGAGCGCGGCTGGGTGACGCGCGACCAGGCCGCCGAGCGCACCCTCACCACCCTGCGCTTCTTCTGGGAGGCACCGCAGGGAGACCAGCCGGCCGGCGTCATCGGCCACCGCGGGCTCTTCTACCACTTCCTCAACATGGAGACGGGGCACCGGTTCGAGCGGGTGGAGCTCTCCACCATCGACACCGGGCTCCTGATGCTGGGCGTGCTCTCCGCCGCGGAGTACTTCGACCGCGACGACCCGCGCGAGGAACGCATCCGCGCCCTGGCCGACTCGCTCTACCGCCGCGTGGACTGGGCGTGGGCGGCCACTCCGCGCCCCCCGCTCATCTCCATGGGATGGAACCCGGAGCAGGGCTTCATCCCCCACGACTACCGGGGCTACAACGAGGCGATGTTCCTCTACGTGCTGGCCCTGGGCTCGCCCACCCACCCCGTGCAGCCGGCGGCGTGGACGGCGTACACCGCCACCAACCGCTGGGCGGAGTTCTACGGGCAGGCGCACGTCAACTTCGCCCCCCTCTTCGGGCACCAGTACTCGCACGCCTGGATCGACTTCCGCGGCATCCAGGACGCCTACATGCGCGGCCGGGGGATCGACTACTTCGAGAACTCGCGCCGCGCCGCGCTCGCCCAGCGCGCCTACGCCATCGCCAACCCCGGCGGGTGGGACGGCTACGGCCCCGACGTGTGGGGCCTCACCGCCAGCGACGGGCCCAGGGACACGGTGATCGTGATCGGCGGGCGGCCGCGGCAGCTGTGGACCTACCGCGCGCGCGGCGCCGCCGCCGGCGAGGTGCAGGACGACGGCACCCTCGCCCCCACCGCGGCCGGCGGCAGCGTCCCCTTCGCCCCCGAGATCGCCATCCCCGCGCTGGCGGCGATGCGCGCCCGCTGGGGCGACCACCTCTTCCAGCGCTACGGCTTCCTCGACGCCTTCAACCCCACGCTGAAGGAGCCGATGCCGCTGCAGCACGGCCGCATCGTCCCCGGCGTGGGGTGGTTCGACGGCGACTACCTGGGGATCGACCAGGGACCGATCATCCTGATGATCGAGAACCACCGCAGCGAGCTGGTGTGGCGGCTGATGCGCGGCAACGAGCACGTCGTGCGCGGGCTCTGCCGCGCGGGGTTCACCGGCGGCTGGCTGCAGGGGCGGTGTGGGTGAGCGGGGGATGAGGACCGCCGGCGCGGCGGCCGCGCTCCTCCTCCTGCTCGCCGGGTGCGGCGGGGGCGGGGAGGAGGACGAGGTGGTGGTGCGCTTCTGGGGGATGGGGCGCGAGGGCGAGGTGGTGGGCGAGCTGGTGCCCGAGTTCGAGCGCCAGAACCCGGGGATCCGGGTGGACGTGCAGCAGATCCCCTGGAGCGCCGCGCACGAGAAGCTCCTCACGGCGTACGTGGGCGAAGCCACGCCCGACGTGGCGCAGCTCGGCAACACCTGGGTGCCGGAGTTCGAGGCGCTGGGCGCGCTGGAGCCGCTGGACGCGCGTGTCGCCGCCTCGCAGGCGGTGCGGCGGGAGGACTACTTCCCCGGCATCTGGGACACCAACGTCGTCGGCGGGCGCACGTACGGCATCCCCTGGTACGTGGACACGCGCGTCCTCTTCTACCGCCCGGACCTGCTGGCCGCCGCGGGCCATCCCCGGCCGCCGCAGACGTGGGAGGAGTGGCGCGACGCGCTGCGCCGGCTGAAGGCGCGCATGGGGCCGGACCGCTGGCCGATCCTCCTCCCTACCAACGAGTGGCCGCAGCCGGTGATCCTGGGGATGCAGTCCGGCGAGGAGCTGCTGCGCGAGGGCGGGCGCTACGGCAACTTCCGCGGGCCGGGGTTCCGGCGGGGCTTCGAGTTCTACGTCGGGCTCTTCCGCGAGGGGCTGGCGCCGACGGTGAGCGCCTCCGAGATCTCCAACCGCTACCAGGAGTTCGAGCGCGGCAACATCGCCATGTTCATCACCGGGCCGTGGGAGATCGGGGAGTTCTCCAGCCGCGTGGCGCCGAGCGTCCCCTGGGCCACCGCGCCGCTCCCGGGGCCGGACGGGCCGGGGGTGTCGCTGGCGGGCGGCTCCAGCCTGGTGCTCTTCCGCGGCTCGCGGCGGAAGGACGCGGCGTGGAAGCTGGTCGAGTTCCTCTCGCGGCCGGAGCAGCAGGTGCGCTTCTACCAGCTCACCGGCGACCTGCCGCCGCGCCGCAGCGCGTGGCGCGCGCCCGCGCTGGCGGAGAACCGGCACGCCGCGGCCTTCCGCGCGCAGCTCGACCGGGTGCGCCCGCTGCCGATGGTGCCCGAGTCCGAGCAGATCGTGAGCAAGGTCTTCGAGCAGGGCGAGCGGGCGGCGCGCGGCCAGGCCACGGTCGACGAGGCGCTGGCCACGCTCGACCGCGAGGTGGACCGCATCCTGGAGAAGCGGCGCTGGCTGCTGGCGCGGCGGGGTGAAGGGGAGCCCCGCCGATGACGGACCTCTCCACCGGCACCGCCGAGGTCGCGGCCGGCGCGCGCGCGGAGGCCGCGCTCGCCGCCACTCGCGGCCGCCGCCGGCGCTTCCGCGCCCCTGCCGAGGACAACCGCGCGGCGTACGTCTTCCTGGCGCCCGCCCTGGTCCTCATCGGCCTCTTCTTCTTCCTCCCCGTGCTGGCGGCGCTCGCCCTCAGCTTCACCGACTTCGACATCTACGCCGTGGGCGACGCGGGGAACGCCCGCTTCGTCGGCCTGCGCAACTACGCGCAGCTCCTCGACACCCCGCTCTTCTGGCAGGCGCTGCGCAACACCTTCTACTTCGCGCTGGTGGGAGGGCCGCTCTCCATCGCCGCCTCGCTGGCGGCGGCGCTCCTGCTCAACGCCAGGCTGGTGCGCTTCAAGACCTTCTTCCGCACCGTCTACTTCGCCCCGTTCGTCACCACCCTCGTGGCCGTCGCCATCGTGTGGCGCTACCTCTACCACACGCGCTACGGGCTGCTCAACTACCTGCTCGACGGCGTCGGCCTCGGCCCCGTCGACTGGCTGGGCGACCCGCGCTGGGCCATGCCCGCCGTCATCCTGATGGCCGTGTGGAAGAACTTCGGCTACAACATGCTCATCTTCATCGCCGGGCTGCAGGCCATCCCCGAGGAGCTGTACGAGGCGGCCCGCATCGACGGCGCGGGCGCGCTGCAGCGCTTCCGGCACGTCACGCTGCCGCAGCTCGGCCCCACGCTGCTCTTCGTGGGCGTCATCACCATGATCGGCTACTTCCAGCTCTTCGTGGAGCCGTACGTGATGACGATGGGCGGACCCCTGCGCGCCACCACCTCGGTGGTGCTGCTGATGTACGAGGAGGGCTTCCGCTGGTGGCGGATGGGCTTCGCGGCGGCGGTGGCCTTCGTCCTCTTCCTGGTGATCCTGGCCGCCACCTTCGTGCAGATGCGGCTGCAGAAGCGGGAGGCCGCGTGAGCCCCCGCCTGGTGAAGGCGCTGCTCTACGCGCAGCTGGTGGTGGGCGCGGTGCTGGCGCTCCTCCCCATGGTGTGGATGGTCTCGGCCTCGCTGATGCCGGCGGGGCAGGCCAGCACCTACCCGCCGCGCCTCTTCCCCCGCGAGGTGACCTTCGAGCACTACGCCGCCCTCTTCACCCGGCTGAACCTGGGGCGCTACCTGCTCAACAGCGCCGTCATCGCGCTGACGGTGACGGCCGTCTCGCTGCTGGTGAACTCGATGGCGGGGTACGCCTTCGCCAAGCTGCGCTTCCGCGGGCGCGAGCGGCTCTTCCGGGTGCTGGCGGCGGGGCTGGTGGTGCCGGTGCAGGTGGCCATGCTCCCCCTCTTCCTGCTGATGAAGGAGCTGGGGCTCATCAACTCCTACTGGGGGGTGATCGTCCCGGGGATGGCGAGCATCTTCGGCATCTTCCTCATCCGCCAGTACGCCGTCTCCATCCCCGACGACCTGCTGGACGCGGCGCGGATGGACGGAGCGGGGGAGCTGCGGATCTACGCCTCGGTGGTGGTCCCCACCATCGTCCCGATCCTGGCGACGATGGCGATCTGGACCTTCCTGAGCACCTGGAACGACTTCATGTGGCCGCTGATCGTGCTGAGCGACGAGCGCCGCTACACCCTGCCGGTGGCGCTGGCCAACCTGGTGGGCGAGCACGTGCAGGACACGGAGCTGATGATGGCGGGGTCGGTGCTGACCATTCTCCCGGTGATGCTCGTGTTCCTCTTCCTGCAGCGGTACTACATCCAGGGGGTGATGGTGGGGAGCGTGAAGGGATGAAACGGCCCCCTCCCCCCATCCCCCTCCCCCAAAAAACCCTGGGGGAGGGGGGGGACGGCCGGGACGCGACGACACCCCGCGTAGGGGCGCGATTCATCGCGCCCGTGCCGGCCGCCGCGCCCCTTCCCGGCGGAGCGAATGGAATTCGCCGCTGGAACCACGCGAAGTCCGCCTTCGCGGACTGCAAGGCTGCCCTCGACGCGCTTCGGACCCCACGGCGCGTGGGAGCGGGCGACGCATGCGTCGCCCCTACGGGCGATTGCCGCAGCGAGCGCGCAGGCGGCCGGATGCGCGTACGGTTGAAGCCTCGCGCGGTTTGCGAGGCTTTCCGTCGTCGTAGCCGCGGCTTCAGCCGCCCGGCGACCACCGCGGCCATCGGCGTCGCCATTCTCACCCTCGCGCTCGCCGCGTGCGCGCCGGGGGGCGTCCGCTTGGAGCCGCAACCGCCCGCGGCGGACACCACACCGGCCCCCCGGGGGCGGGTGCTCGACGACTTCGAGACCCTGTCGGGCTGGACCGCGCACCCCTCCGAGGGAGTGGAGCTGCGCATCGGGCAGGACGAGGGGTTCCGCGGCAAGTCCATGCGCCTGGACTTCGACTTCCGCGGCGGCACCGGCTACGCCATCGCCCGCAAGTCGATCCCCCTCGACCTGCCCCCCAACTACGAGTTCTCCTTCCGCATCCGCGCCGACGCGCCGGTCAACGACCTGGAGTTCAAGCTCATCGACCCCTCGGGCGAGAACGTGTGGTGGGCCAACCGCCGCCGCTTCGAGTACCCGCGCGAATGGCGGCTGCTGCGCACGCAGAAGCGCCACGTCGAGTTCGCCTGGGGTCCGCGCGGCGGCGGCGACCTGGAGCGCCTGGCGCAGCTCGAGATCGTGGTGACCGCGGGGACGGGAGGGAAGGGGACGGTCTGGATCGACGACCTGGCCTTCCGCGAGCGCGAGGCGCCGGCGCCGTACGCGCGCGTCCCCATCGTACGTGCCTCCGGCGACCCGCGCGGCGCCACCGCTTTCCTCGCGCTCGACGGCGAGCGCGGCACCGCCTGGCGGGGCGAGGGCGGCGAGCAGACGCTCGCCATCGACTTCCAGCAGGAGCGCGAGCTCGGCGCCCTCCGCATCGACTGGGACGGGGCGGACTACGCGACGCACTACACGGTCGAGGCGTCGGAGGACGGCGCGCGCTGGGAGGCGCTCTACGAGGTCGCGGGAGGGAACGGCGGGCGCGACCACCTCTACCTCCCGGAGAGCGAGACGCGCCAACTGCGCCTGCGGATGACCCGCGGCGCGGGGCGCGGCTACGCGGTCCGCGAGATCGACGTGCTGCCGCCGGAATGGTCGCTCACGCCAAACGCCTTCTTCGCGAACCTGGCGCGGGAGGCGCCGCGCGGCGCGTATCCCCGCTACCTCACCGGCGAGCAGTCGTACTGGACGGTGGTGGGCGTGAACGGCGACACGCGCGAGTCCACCGTCAACGCGGACGGGATGGTGGAGACGGGGCTCGGCGGGCCCTCCATCGAGCCGTTCCTGTACGTCGGCGGGCGGCTCGTCTCCTGGGCGGACGTGCGGCCGGCGCAGACGCTCGCCAAGGGCTATCTCCCGATCCCTTCCGTGGCGTGGGACTCGCGCCCGGTGCGGCTCACGGTCACCGCCTTCGCGGCGGGCCCGCCGGAGGCGTCCGTCGTCTACGCGCGCTACCGGCTGGAGAACGTCTCGGACGCGCGGGTGGAGCCGTCGCTCTTCCTGGCGGTGCGCCCCTTCCAGGTGAACCCGCCCTGGCAGTTCCTCAACGTCAACGGCGGCGTGGCGCGCGTCCGCGAGGTCGCCTTCGACCGGACGACGCTGAGCGTGAACGGCGCGCCGGCCGTGGTCTCGGTCACCACCGCCCGCGGGTTCGGCGCGGTGCCGTTCGACGCGGGCGACGTGGTGGAGTACCTGCGCGAGGGGCGCCTGCCGCCCACCGACTCCGCGCGGGTGGCGGACCCGCGCGGGTTCGCCTCGGCGGCGCTGGAGTACCGGTGGGTGATCGACCCCGGCGGGTGGGCCGAAGCCATCGTCGCCATCCCGCTCCACCCCGCCTCGCGCCCGCCGACGGGACTGGAGAACGAGCCGGTCGCGCGGATGGCGGAGCGGCTGCTGGAGGAGTCCACCCGCGCGTGGGAAGCGGAGCTGGACCGCTTCACCCTGCGCCTGCCGCCCTCGGCGGAGCGCATCGCCCACACGGTGAAGGCGCAGCTGGCCTACATCCTCATCAACCGCGACGGTCCCTCCATCCAGCCCGGCTCGCGCGCGTACGACCGCTCCTGGATCCGCGACGGCTCGCTCACCTCGGCGGCGCTGCTGAAGCTGGGGCACGCGGACGAGGTGCGCGCCTTTGCCGAGTGGTACGCGCCGCACCAGCGGCCCAGCGGCTACGTCCCCTGCTGCGTGAGCCTGCGCGGCGCGGACCCGGTCCCCGAGCACGACAGCCACGGGCAGCTCGTCTACCTCATCGCCGAGTACCACCGCCAGACGGGCGACCGCGCCTTCGCCGAGCGGATGTGGCCGCACGTGGCGCGTGCGGTGGCCTTCATCGACACGCTCCGCCACGAGCGGATGACGCCGGAGTACCGGTCGCCGGAGAAGCGCGCCTTCTACGGGCTGGTGCCGCAGTCCATCAGCCACGAGGGCTACTCGGCCAAGCCGATGCACTCGTACTGGGACGACGCCTTCGTGCTCAAGGGGCTGGACGACGCAGTCTACCTGGCCGGCGTGCTGGGGCGGGACGCGGAGCGTGCGCGCTTCGCCGCCATCGCGGCCGAGTTCCGGCGCGACCTGCTGGCCTCGCTGCGGGCGGCGATGGCGATGCACGACCTCGCCTACCTCCCCGGCTCGGTGGAGCTTGGGGACTTCGACGCCACCTCCACCACCGTCTCGGTGAACCCGGCGGGGCTGCAGGACGAGCTTCCGCGCGCGGCGCTGGAGCACACCTTCGAGCGCTACTACCGCGAGAACATCCGCGGGCGCATCGAGGGGCGCGAGTGGGAGGGATACACGCCGTACGAGTGGCGCACGGTGGGGACCTTCGTGCGGCTGGGATGGAAGGCGCGGGCGCACGAGGCCATCGGCGTCTTCTTCGGGCACCAGCGGCCGCCGGGATGGCTGCACTGGGCGGAGGTGGTCTTCCGCGACCCCGCGGCGCCGCGCTTCATCGGCGACATGCCGCACACCTGGGTGGGATCGGACTTCATCCGCTCCATCCTGGACCTCTTCGCCTACGAGCGCGCGGGCGACGAGGCGCTGGTGGTGGGCGCGGGCGTGCCCGAGGCGTGGGTGCGCGAGGCGCCGGGGGTGCTGCTGGAGGGACTGCGGACGTACTACGGCCCGCTACGCCTGGAGATGCGTGCGGAGGGGACGGACGCCGTCCGCGTGACGATAGGCGGCGGGCTGCGCGTGCCACCCGGAGGCGTGGTGGTGCGCTCGCCGCTGGATCGCCCGCTCCGCCGGGCGACGGTGAACGGGCGTGCGGTGCGGGTGGATTCGCCCGGGGAGATCACCGTCCGCACGCTCCCGGCGGACGTGGTGCTGGAACACTGAATGACCGACCGAGACGATTCCGGCGACCGCCGCGCGGGCGGGCTCTTCAACGGCCGCTACGCCGTGCTGCTGACCGCGGCCGGGGGCGGCGTTTCCACCGTCTCACGCGGCTTCGCGCTCACCCGCTGGACGGCCGACCGCACGCGCGATGCCGACGGCTTCTTCGTCTACCTGCGCGACACCGATTCGGGTTACACGTGGTCTGCCGGATATCAGCCGGTGGGCCGCGCGGCGGACCGCTACCAGACGCGCTTTTCTCCTGGCATCGCCAAGCTCACGAGGCGGGACGGTGACCTCGAGACGCGCACGGAGGTCTGCGTGGCGCGAGATGCAGACGGGGAGCTGCGCCGGATCACCCTGACCAACCATGCCGCCCGCGCGCGCCGCATCGAGCTTACCACGTACGCCGAGATCGTGCTGAACAGCGCGGCGGCGGACGCGGCGCACCCGGCGTACTCCAAGCTCTTCGTGCAGACGGGATGGATGCCGGAGCGCCAGTCGCTCGTCGCGTGGCGGCGGCTGCGCAGCCCGGAGGACCAGCCGCTCTGGCTGGTGCACCGGCTCGTCGGCGGGGAAGGGGAGACGGAGTACGAGACGGACCGGATGCGCTTCGTCGGCCGGGGCCGGACGATGGCGTCGCCGGCGGCGATGGAGGCGGGGGCGCGGCTCTCCGGGACGGTGGGGAACGTGCTCGATCCGGTCTTCAGCCTGCGTCGGATGGTCGTGCTGGAGCCCGGCGCCTCCATACAGCTGCTGGCGGTCCTGGGCACCGGATACGACCGCCGCGAGGTGGAGGCGCTGGCTGACCGCTATGAGTCGCCCGACGCCGCCGGCTGGGACTTCGATTTGGCAGAGCGGGCCTCACCGGCGAAACGGGACGAGCTCGCCGTGCCCGACGCATGGCTGCGCTGCGGCGGCTCTCACCCGGATCCGCCCGAGGCGAAGGACGTCGCGCCCGAGCGCTTCAGTCCGGTCCCGCAAGGTTGTCATCCAGACGGAACTAGCCCTCGCACGGATGGTGGCAGAGTGCCATCCGCCGATCCCGACCTGCTCGGCTGGGCGGGGGAGAGCCTGCGCTTCTGGAACGGCCACGGGGGATTCAGCGCGGACGGTCGCGAGTACGTGATCCGACTCGCCACAGGCGCGCACCGACCGCCGCTCCCGTGGACGAACGTGGTGGCCAACGAGGAGGCGGGCTTCATCGTCTCCGAGAGCGGGGCGGCGCACACCTGGTGCGCCAACAGCCGTGAGAACCGCCTGACCCCGTGGTCCAACGACCCGGTGGCCGATCCCCACGGCGAGGCCCTCTACCTGCGCGACGAGGAGGCGGGCGTCTTCTGGTCGCCCACCCCCGGGCCGGTGCCGGGCGAGGGGCCGTACGAGGCGCGCCACGGCTTCGGCTATTCGCGCTGGCGGCACGCGGGACAGGGGCTGGCGCAGGAGACGGTGATGTTCGTCCCGCGCTCCGATCCCCTGAAGCTCGTGCGGCTCTCGCTGGAGAACCGGAGCGGCCGCGCGCGCCGTGCCTCCGCCTTCGCCTTCTTCCCCTGGGTGCTCGGTGGCCTCCCGCAGGAGAGCGGCTGCGAGGTGGTCACCCGGCACGACGCCGCCACCGGCGCCGTGCTGGCGGTGCAGCGCGCCCGCGGCGAGTTCGCGGGGCGCGTGGCCTTCGCGGCCGTCGTGCCCTGCGGCGGGAGCGGCGCGGTGGCGTGGACGGCGGACCGCGCGGAGTTCCTGGGTGCGTACGGCAGCGCGGAGCGGCCGGCGGCGCTGGCGCGCGCGGAGCGGCTGGCCGGGCGCGCGGGAGCGGG
>DASUNK010000040.1:0-4378 GCA_036277195.1 Longimicrobiaceae bacterium
TCGAAGCGGTTGTCGCCGCGGTCGTCGTAGAGCACCGTGCCCCGGCCGCCCGCCAGCACGTCGTCGCCCCCGCCGCCGAGGACGCGCACCCGAATGCGCGCGGGGCCCTCGCCCGTGGCCTCCGCGCGGTCGTCGCCGCCGTGCAGGAAGACACGCACCTCGCGCGTCTCGCCGGGGACGAAGCGGCGGCGGAAGTAGGGAGCCCCGCCCCCGCCGGCGCGGAGGCGCACCTCCACCGAGCCGTCCGCATGGCGCTCCACTTCGGCCGTCTCGGCGGCGTCGGTGGCGCGCACGTCCACCTCGGTGGCCAGGAGCGCGTAGTACTCGCGCGCGGCCTGCGGGAGCAGGTCGCGCCGGGCCCTGAGCCAGCCGGCGATCCGCTCGCCGTCGACGGCGTGGTACTCGGGGGGGAGGCGGCGCACGGCGTCGTCGATCACCCGGTCGGTGAGCCGTGCCCGGATGAAGGCGGCGGTGGAGTCCCAGGCGGGGCGCTCCACCCCGGCGAGGATCCGCCGGTCGAGCACGGAGCCGTGCACCACCAGCCCGAAGAGGTTGCCGTAGCGCGGCCCGAAGGTGGTGATCATCGGCACCACCTGCCGGCCGACGGCGGCCACCAGCCCGGTCTGCCGCACCAGCGCGTTGTCGCGGTCGCGGGGGATGGGGAGCCACACCCGCACGCCGCCCCGGTCGAAGCCCGCCCAGCGCCACTGGTCGAGGTGGCGGTCCCAGTCGCCCACCAGGACGTCCATCAGCCGGGCGGTGAGGAAGGCGCGCGCGTCGGCGCGGTCGTTCGGGCTCTCCTCCAGCTTCTCCAGCAGGTCCTCGCTCCCCTCGACGTCCGCCGCCCCGGCGAAGCGCGGCCCCTCGTCGCCGGCGGTGGGGCGCACCTCCAGCTGGCCGAGCCGCCCGCGGAACTCGGCGCGGTGCTCGCCCAGGAAGGGGTGGTCCGGCATCACGAAGAGCCGCGGCACGGCGTGCAGCACGCCCACCGCCTCCAGCAGCGGGGGGACGACCAGCGCGGCGGCGGGGTGCTTGGCGCTCACCATGTCCTGCACCACGGCGTGCGGCAGGGTGCCGCGCAGGTCCTCGGGCAGGCTGGGCTCCACGTTCTTGTCGACGGAGCGGAACTGGTACACGCGCCCGTCGCGCCCCTGCAGCCGCAGCCCCTCGGTGGAGAGCCCGCCGCTCTCCTGGAGCACGGTGAGCCCGCCGGCGAAGGTGTCCGGATTCAGCACCTGCACGCGCACCGGCTGCGTCCAGAGCGCGCGGTACCCTTCGCCCACCACCAGGTTGCGCAGGGCCCCGGCGCGGTAGCGGGCCCCGGCCGCCACGGTGGTGTCGCGCTGCGCGGCCGGCTCCTCCGGCAGGAGCGCGCACGCCGCCGCGGCGAGGGCGCAGCGGAGCAGGGCTCGTCTCAAAGCTGGAATCGTCACGCGCGGCTCCCGTTGAGGTCGACTCCGTTCACGAAAGAGGCGTGCCGCCGCCTCACGCGCGCCAGCCGGCCCGGTCGAGCCGGCGGTCCAGGTCGTACGCGGCGCTGATCAGCGCCAGGTGGGTGAAGGCCTGCGGGAAGTTCCCCAGGTGCTCGCCGCTGGGGCCCAGCTCCTCGGAGAAGAGCCCCAGGTGGTTGGCGTAGCCGAGCACCTTCTCGAAGACGAAGCGCGCCTGCTGCAGGTCGCCCCCGCGCGACAGGCACTCGGCGTACCAGAAGGAGCAGATGGTGAAGGTCCCCTCGTCGTCGAAGAAGCCGTCGGCGAGCCCGCGGTTCACCCGGTAGCGCCGCACCAGCGAGTCCTCCACCAGCTCGCGGCGCAGCGCCTCCAGCGTGGACGTCCAGCGCGGGTCGGTGGGGCTGACGAAGCGCAGCAGCGGCATCAGCAGGGCGGCCGCGTCGAGCGCCTCGCCCCCGCGCGCCTGCACGAAGGCACGCTTCCCCGGGTGCCAGAACTCCTCGAAGACGCTGCGGTAGATGGCGTCGCGCGCCTCCAGCCAGCGCGCGAAGGGCGCGGGGAAGGAGCGCTTGGCCGCCAGCCGCACCGCCCGGTCCACCGCCACCCAGCAGAGCACGCGCGAGTGCAGGTACTCCAGCGTGCTCCGCCGCACCTCCCAGATGCCGTGGTCGGGGGTGCGCCAGTGCTCGCACACCCAGTCCACCAGCCGGGTGAGGGCGTTCCAGAAGTCGTAGGAGATCGGCTCGCCGTACTTGTCGTACAGGTACACCGAGTCCATCAGCGCGCCGTAGATGTCCAGCTGCAGCTGCCCGGCCGCCCCGTTGCCGATGCGCACCGGGCGCGAGCCGGCGTATCCCTCCCAGTGCGCCAGCTCGAGCTCGGGGACGTCGTGGCGCCCGTCGAGCCCGTAGAGCGGCTGCAGCGGCGCGCCCCCGTGCGGCTCGGCGCAGCGCTCGGCGATCCAGCGGATGAAGCGCCCGGTCTCCTCCGTCATCCCCAGGCGGATGAGGGCGTAGAGGGTGAAGGCGGCGTCGCGGATCCAGGTGTAGCGGTAGTCCCAGTTGCGCACCCCGCCGGGGGCCTCGGGGAGGCCGAAGGTGGGCGCGGCCACCAGCGAGCCGTGCTCCTCGGAGACGAGCAGCTTGAGCACCAGGGCGGAGCGGTTCACCTCGTCGCGCCAGCGGCCGGTGTAGGTGGAGCGCCCGATCCAGCGCCGCCAGAAGTTGGTGGTCTCCTTGAAGGCCTGGGCGGCGTAGTCGTGGCTGGCGGGGGGCGCGTCGCGGCCGCCGCCGGCCAGCACCTCCAGCACGAAGGTGACGCTCTCCTCGGCGCGGAGGGTGAGCTCGCCCACGGCGTCGCCGCCGTCGCGGCGCAGCGGCGCGGAGGCGCGCAGCCGCAGCAGCTCGATGCCGGTGGCGGGGTCGTCGGGGACGAAGCAGAAGCCGTCCTCGCGCTCCTCCAGCCGGTGCCCCACCCGGCCGTAGCCGAAGCGGGGGGCGCAGCGCACGCGGAAAGTCACGTCGCCCTTCACGGCCTTGGCGCGGCGCACCAGGCGGCGCACGCCCGCCGTCTCGCCGATCGGCATGAAGTCCGAGATCTCGGCCACGCCGGCGGGGGAGAGGAAGCGGGTGAGGAGGACGTTGCTGTCCGGGAGGTAGAGCTGCTTGGGGCGGCAGGGCTCGAGCGCGGGGGAGATCGCGAAGGAGCCGCCGCGCTCGCGGTCGAGGAGCGAGGCGAAGACGGTGGGCGAGTCGAAGCGCGGGGCGCACAGGAAGTCGATGGCGCCGTCGAGCCCCACCAGCGCCACCGTGCGCAGGTCGCCGACGATGCCGTGGTTCTCGATCGGTGGATAGCTCACCGGGTCTCTCCTCGTCGCGGCCGGGCGGACGGCTGTTGAAATGCGGCGGGGAGAAGGATTGCGCAAGGCGGGGTCTCCCTTCCTTCCCTGCGACTGGTTTCTCGACACGCCCGGTTCCGCGACACCTTCCCCGCCCTACCCGGCTCCCGTCTTACATCCCTAAGTCCTTATCTCACAAGAACATCGGTTGATGACGACGCCGGGCACGGCGGCTGCGTTCCGCGCGTCCACCCGCCCGCGACTCGTCATCAATCCCAGAGGTCTCCATGAGCCCGGTCACCCTGGCGCCGCCCCGCGTGGCGCGCCTCCCCTTCCGCCCCACCGTGCCCGTCCCCACCGGCGCCTCGCTCGCCATCTCCCCCTACAGCGTGCCGGTGGATTTCAGGGGGCAGGACTTCGAGCTCACCTTCGTCAACGGCCGCGCGGAGCTGCTCCCGGGAACCCGCGTCCTTCTCCACGCCAACTTCTGGCTGGCCGATTCCATCGCCAACCAGGTGGAGCTGGCCGCCAACCGCACCGGCGCGCGGCTGGAGCTGAGTGTGGGAGACCGCACGGTGGAGGTGGAGATCCGCGCCGGAAGGGTGGCCCCGGGCGAGCGCTTCACGGTGCGCGTCCGCGCCGCCTGCTCGCTCGTATCCCGCACCCCCGCCAACGACCGCGCCTTCGCGGCCGTGGTCGCTCGGCCGACGGCGGAATGCGAGCTGGTGGAGACGGTGAAGGGCGGGTGGATGGAGCCGCTGGCCGCCGCAGCCGTGCACGCCGCGGCGCCCTCGCGCGTGCGGAAGGTGAAGCGGTGCACGCCGGGCGTGGCGAGCGACACCGTCAGCCACGCCCGCCCTCCGTCGCGCGGCCGCAGCGACACCAGCGGCTCGAAGCACGCCCGCGGGTCGCTGCAGGCCACGGTGAGCGCGCCGGTCCACTCCGGCGCCAGGTTGTCCAGCGCATCGAGCACCGCCAGCCGCACGACGAACGGCTCGCCGGGGCGCACCCGCGAGGGCGCGGCGGCGTGCACGGCCGCCGCCACCAGCGGCTCCATCCACCCGCCCTTCACCGTCTCCACCAGCTCGCA
>DASUNK010000041.1:0-4602 GCA_036277195.1 Longimicrobiaceae bacterium
CTCGGTGAAGGGGAAGAAGGAGGGGCGGAAGCGCGTGCGCGTGCCGGAGCCGAAGAAGCGCCGCACGAAGAGCGCGATGGTGGCCTTGAAGTCCGCGAAGGTGATCCCCTCGTCCACCGCCAGCCCCTCCAGCTGCTCGAAGGCGGGGGCGTGCGAGGCGTCGAACGGGTCGCGGCGATACACCGTGCCGGGGACCACCACCCGCACCGGGGGCTGGAACGCCTCCATCACCCGCGCCTGCATCGGCGAGGTGTGGGTGCGCAGCACCACTCCCTCGGCCAGGTAGAAGGTGTCGTGCATGTCCGCCGCCGGGTGGTCCAGCGGCGTGTTCAGCCGGGTGAAGTTGTAGTCGACCGTCTCCACCTCCGGCCCGGCGACGCGCGCGAAGCCCAGGTCGCGGAAGATCTCGCAGATCTCGTCGACCACCTGCGTCACCGGGTGGAGCCCGCCCCGCCAGCGCGGCCGCCCGGGGAGGGTGAGGTCCACCCGCGGCCCCGCCTCGCGGGCTTCCGCGAAGGCGGCGGCGCGCTCGTCGAGGAGCGCCCCCAGCGCGTCCTTCACCCGGTTGGCCTCGGCGCCCACCACGGGGCGCTCCTCGGGGCTCAGCTCGCCCAGGCGGCGGAGCACGCCGGTCAGCCGCCCCTTGCGGCCGAGGTACTCGGTGCGGAGCGCTTCCAGCGCGGCGGCCGAGTCCGCGGCGCGCGCGGCCTCGCCCCCCGCGCTCTCCAGCGCGCGGAGCTGCCCGACCAAGTCGTCTACGCTCCCCTGCCCTGCGGAATCCATGGCCTCTCTCTGCGGATGGGACCGGGAGGGACAATCTGTCCCGCACCCCGCCGGCTGGCTACCCCCGCCGGTGCGAGAAGCGGCGCCGGAGAAGATCCCCGGCGCCGCTCCCGCGTCGCTCCCGGTGCCGGCGCCCGGCTCAGTCCAGGCTCGCCCGGGCGGCGCTGGCCAGCTGCTCGAAGGCGGCCGGCTCGCGCACCGCGAGGTCCGCCAGCACCTTGCGGTCGATCTCGATCCCCGCGCGCTTCAGCCCGTTCATGAAGCGCGAATACGACAGGTCGTGCTGGCGCGCGGCGGCGTTGATGCGGATGATCCACAGCCGCCGGAACTCGCGCTTGCGGTTCTTGCGGTCGCGATAGGCGTAGCGGCGGGCACGCTCGACCGCCTCCTTGGCCGTCTTGTACAGGTTCTTGCGGCGTCCGAAGAAGCCCTTGGCCTCTGCCAGGATCTGCCGCTTGCGGCGCAGCCGCGCCACGTTGTTCTTTACGCGAGGCATGCTCCCCTCTCCTCGGTGGAAGTGTCAGTAGCCAGGAAAACGTGAGCCTCAGCTCGAGAGCAGCCGCTTGATGCGCTTCTCGTCGGCATCCGCCAGCATGGTGGTGCCGCGGAGGTTCCGCTTCCGCTTCTGCGACTTCTTGGTGAGGATGTGGCTGGTCATCGCCTGCCCGCGCTTCACCCGGCCCTTGGCGGTGAGCTTGAACCGCTTGGCCGCGCCCTTGTGGGTCTTCATCTTCGGCATGCTTCCCATCTCCTTTCTCGTCAGAGCGCGCCCGCGCGGGGCGCCTCCTCAGGTGCTGCTGGAAGTGCTGGCGGGTGCGCTCGGCGCGGGGGCGGCCTTCTGGGCCAGGGGCGCGAGCACCATGATCATGCTCCGCCCCTCCAGCACCGGGTGCGCTTCGATCTTGCTCAGGTCCTGGAGCACCGCGAACACGCGGTCCAGCACCTGCCGCCCGAACTCCGGGTGCGCCATCTGGCGCCCCCGGAACATCATGGTCACCTTGACCTTGTTCCCCTCTTCCAGGAACCGCCGGGCGTGGCGGACCTTGAACTCGAAGTCGTGCTCCTCGATCCCCGGCCGCATCTTGACTTCCTTGATCTGCACGTGGTGCTGCTTCTTGCGCGCCTCGCGCGCCTGCCGCTGCTCCTCGTACTTGAACTTGCCGTAGTCCATGATGCGGCAGACCGGGGGCCGGGCCAGCGGTGCGACCTCCACGAGGTCCAGGCCCTGCTCCTCCGCGATCTCCAGCGCCCGCTCGATCGGAATGATGCCGATCTGCTCGCCGTCGGGGGCGATCACCCGGACGGGGCTGATGCGGATCTGGCGGTTCACACGCGTCTTCTCGTTGATGGCGTTGCTCCTGGAAGCGGATGGACGAAAAAAAGACGGACCTGAATGAGCTCAGATCCGTCCATGCGCGGCGCGCGCGTCCGTCCCCGCTGGCGGAGACGGCGGCGCGCCGGTGCATTGCCCGGACCCGGCGGCATCTCGCCCGCACACGCGGGACGGAGCCGAAAGGTGAGGGACCCGCCGGTCCCTACTTCCCACAAATGGAGCGGGTAATCTATCCGCGCGGCCCCGGAGTGTCAACCGAGGAGGACACGCCTAGCGGGGGGTGAAGGCGAAGAAGAGCGCGATGGACGCCAGCAACGCCGCGGCGAAGGCGGCCCACGCGCCGAGCATCCCCGCGCCGGCGGCGACGCTCTCCGGCTCGGCAGCCGCGCCCGTCTCTGTAGCCGGGAGCTGCAGCCCGAAGTCCTCGCCGCCCCAGGGGCGGTCGGCCGCCTCCAGCACCCGCAGCGAGGCGCGCGGGGTGGGTGCCGGGTCCGATGGCTGGCGGAGCGCGCTCGATTTCATGTCGCGAGACGTGAGGCAAGGAGCGCGCCGCTCGGGTTCCTCGCCTCACTGCATCGCGGTCTGCTGCATCGCCACAGCCCGTCGCGGCGGACGAAGACGCGCACGGTGCGTTGCAGCGCCTCGCCCCGGGCCAGCTCCACCGCGCGCACGGAGTCTTCCGGGCTCATGCCCCTGCACGGCAAGGCGCGGCGCTTGGAGAGCAAGGAGCAGCAGCAGGATTGGGGCGACGATTCATTTGTCCCTCCCATCTTGAGAGTTTCATCTGCTGCGGACCTGATCGTTCTGCCAGCCAAACATTGAGATGTTTGTGCAATCTCCTCCTCCGACGACGCGGCCAGGATGTGGGTCGCCCCCCCAGAACAGAACAAGCAGTTCCGCTGCAGGAGGCAGAGATTTGAGACTTGAAGGTGCTCGCGTCACGCGTCCGCAATGATCGGCGCTCCGGGCACTCAGCGCGGTCGCTATTGCCTGTCTCCAGTGAGCCGGCGTACGACATGAACTATTTCCTCTGCGGCCTTGCCGACAGCCGCATCCGTCGTCTCTCTTCCAAGACTGAAGCGCAAGCTGTTCGCTGCGAAAACCGCCAACCCGCCGCGCATGTTTTGTGCCGATGCAGGATGCGACTTGCTGGACAAGTGGAGACCCAAACCAGCAGATCGTAGTAATCCACACACTGCAATTCCAACTCTGTTCCTCAAGTTTGATTAAGTCGCTATCCTCGCAAGTTCTTATCCGACAGGAAGCGAAATGTCCATACGTTTCCTAAAATCTTGGCGGTAACCCGTTGACCACGAGAACCGCCCAGGTTATCGTGTATCTTCCTACGTTTTTGGGGACATCCCGGTAGTTCAAGCCCTCCAGACCAAAGGCTGTTCCCGCTAGAGGTAATCGGACCGTCTCCGCCTCAGTCACCGAGGCGGTGATGTGGGAGGCGGTCTCCCTTTCAGGCGGGGCTGATCAGCGCGTGTCGGGAGTCACGTGAGCTGGCAAGACCAAGGGTCCTGCGGGGCACATGGGCCCGCTAGTTTCACGTTTTAGGCGCGATTTTCGAGGGAAAACAGGCTATGGACGCGGAGCGCCTCTTCGACCCCGAAAGCCTCGCGCGGCTCGCGCAGCTCGTTCGCAAGCCCGGCGCGCAGGCCACGTAACACCACCTTGCCCGTACACCGCAACCCAGGCAGTTGTCTTCTGAACATGCTGAACCCTTCGACCGCCGACCGCCTGGCGCTCCCCAGGCTCGCCAGGGCTATCGCTCCCATGCAGGCCGCGGCGGAGTACTGGAAGACGACGCTCTCCGATGCTCCCGAGCTGCTGGAGCTGCCCACCGACCATGCGCGTCCGGCGCAGCAGGACTACGCCGGCGCCAGCGTGGAGGTGGAGCTGGACGAGGAGCTGAGCGCTGGGCTCGAAGCACTCTCGCAGCGGCATGGGGCCACGCTGTACATGACGCTCCTGGCCGGGTGGGCGGTGGTGCTGAGCCGGCTTTCGGGGCAGGCGGACGTGGTCATCGGTACGCCGGCGGCAGGCAGCGGGCGCCGGGAGACCGAGGGGCCGATCGGCTTCGTCGCCGACACCCTGGCGATCCGCGTCGACCTCTCCGGCGCGCCCACCGTGGCGGAGCTGCTGGAACGGGTGAAGGAGCGGGCGCTCGGGGCGCAGCGCCATCAGGACGTCCCCTTCGAGCAGGTGGTGGAGCTGCTGCAGCCGGCGCGCAGCCTGTCGCACCACCCGCTGTTCCAGGTGACGTTCGCCGGTGAGGTGGATGGTGTGGGCCCGGAATCCTCGCACGTACAGGCGAACCTCGACCTCTCCCTCGCGCTGGGCGAAAGGGAGGGGCGGATCGCCGGCAGCCTGACGTATGCGACGGCCCTCTTCGAACGGGCGACGGTGGAGCGCTGGGTCGGCTACCTGCGGCGGGTGCTGGAGGAGATGGTCGCGGACGAGCGCCGGCCCGTGGAGCGGCT
>DASUNK010000042.1:0-2682 GCA_036277195.1 Longimicrobiaceae bacterium
AGCCCACGCCGGGCGGGGGCTCCACCTTCCTCCTCCGCCTCCCGCTGGAGTTCGGCCCCACCCTGGCCTGAACGCGGCGAGGGGCGGCACCCCACCGGGATGCCGCCCCTCGTTCCGTCACTCCGGAGCCGGCCTTACCGCGCCAGCTCCACGTCCAGCCCGGCCTCGAGCGCCTTGTCGATGCGGGCGCGCGCCTCGGTGAGGTGCGCCACCGTCATGGCGTCGAGCCGCCCCGGCGAGGCCAGCGACGACGAGATCCGCCGGCGCAGGTCCATCAGCGTGGTCCGCGCCACCGCCCGGGCGTCGCCCGGCATCCGGTCCTGCCCGAGCGCCACGATCACGCTGAAGCGGTCCAGGTACGCCCGCTGCAGGTCGCGCCGCATCGCGGTCACGTTGCGGCCGCCGCTCCAGGTCTCGCTCCACACCGCCCGGGTCAGCTCGTTCATCAGCACCGGGATGGGGAGCGTGTTGGCGGCCCCGAACTTCAGCTCCGCGTCGCGGATCTTGGCGAAGGTCCAGGGGTTGGTGATCTGGTTGAGCAGCTGCGCCTGCAGCCCCGCCACCAGCTCCGTCAGCGGGTAGTCGATCCGCCCGTTGACGGTGCTGTTCGTCCCCCAGTGGCTCCAGCGGTTGGCGCCGAAGCGCGCCAGCACCTCCTGCGGGATGGCGAAGGCCCGCTCGCCGAAGCCGTACTCGGTGACGAAGGCCAGCGCCTCGCGCTGCTTCGCCTGCGGCACGGGCACGAACGGGGGCCGGCCGCTGGGGTCGCCCACCCGGTCGCGGTACTGGTACTGCCCGCCGATGTACTTCACGCCCACCGCCACCGCCCGGGCGTACTGGAAGAGCAGCCCGTTGAAGGCGTCGGTCAGCTCGGCGTAGCGCCGGTTGTCGGCCAGCACGTAGTTGGGCAGGCGCGGCCACACGCCGGCGATGACCTGCGCGCGCCCCTTGGCCCAGGCCAGCGGGTCGGCGCCCAGGTCGTACACGTTCACGGTGGGGTCGATCGCGCCGGGGCCGCCCGAGTCCTCGTCGGTCCCGTAGGCGTGGCCGGGGAGGGCGGCCTCGCGGGCCACCTGCCGGGCGCGCGCCTCGTCGGCCGCGTAGCCGAAGGTGATCACCCAGCGGTCGTACGAGCCGACCCCGGGGTTGTAGGCGTAGCCGCGCGGCTTCCCCGCCTCGGAGAGGTTCACCGAGGGGTACTCCATCACCGAGCTGAACACGCCGTTCTGCTCGGCCCAGCCGCGGTCGCTGAGCTTCTCCAGCGGCGTGTCGACCGAGGAGCGGAAGTTGTGGCGCAGCCCCAGCGTGTGGCCAACCTCGTGCATGGTCACCCACTTCAGCGCCTGGTTCACGTACTCCATCGGCACCGGGTCGTTCGGCCCCAGCTCGCCCGAGGCGGCCAGCAGGGTGCGCAGCAGCGTCCCCTGCGCCCCCAGCTCGGCGGCCAGCGAGGCGCGCTCGCCGGCGCCCTCGGGGGCGGCGAACATCTCGGCCACCGCCGCGGCCGGCGTCACCATGGTGCGCCAGTCACGCCGGAAGCCCAGGATCATGCTGGCCTCGATCAGGATGTCCGCGTCCAGGATCTCGCCGGTGCGCGGGTCCACGATCGAGGGCCCGATGGCCCCGTAGCCCGGCGCGTCGGACACGTTCCAGCGCAGCGTGGGATAGCGCATGTCCTCGGCGTCGGCGTCCGCGGGGAGCATCTCCGCGCGGATGGCGTTCTTCCACCCCGCCGCCTCGAAGGCCGCGCTCCACGCCTCCACCCCCGCCTTCACCGCCGGGCGGTACGCCTCGGGGATGTTGGGATCGAGGTAGTAGACGATCGGCTTCTTCGGCTCCCAGAGCCCGCCCTCCACCTGGCGGCCCGGCTCCAGGCGCCAGCGGTTGATCTGGCGGTGGAAGAAGTTGTCGTCCTCGCGGGTGAAGTCCTTCCGCACCGTCATGAAGTAGCCCACCCGGTCGTCCGCCTCGCGGGGCGTCATCGGCGTCTCGGGGAGCCGGGTGAGGGTGTAGGCCACCCCCACCGGGATGTAGCGCCCGTCCGGCACCGAGTTGATCCCCGCCGCCTGCGAGGGGCGGAAGGTGAGCTTGGCGCGGATGTTCAGGTTCTCGGGGAAGGCCTTCACGCTCTCCACGTAGCTGCGGCCCTTCTCGATCGGCACCGGGGGCGGGCTGTTCTGCCCCGGCTGGGCCACCGCGAAGCGCACGCGCTCGCCCACCCCGGAGAGGTCCGAGACCACCCAGTCGTAGATGTTGACCAGGATCGTCCCGTCGTCGCGGATCGACTCGATCTTGGCCGTCTCCAGCACGGAGGAGCCGAAGGTGAGGTTCACCGCCTGCTCGGTGGGCGAGCCCTGGGGCGCGGTGAAGCGCACCGGCTTGCGCACCAGCAGCACGCGGTCGCCGTGCCGCTCCAGCGCCACCACGCTCCCCTCGAAGATGTTGAGCATGGTGCCGCCGAAGAGGCCGTTGGCGCCGATGCCCTGGGAGATCTGGTAGCTGAGGAGGAAGTCCTTCTCCAGCCGGTCGGCCGGGACGGCCAGGTACAGCGCGTCGCCCTTCTCGTAGGTGTCGAAGAAGCCCGGGCGGTGCCTGGCGTCGCGGGTGACCTCGGCGAACGGCTTGAAGGGGCCGGCGGCGGGGCGCCGGGTGGTGTCCTGGGCGGCCGGCGCGCCGGCGGGG
>DASUNK010000043.1:0-5604 GCA_036277195.1 Longimicrobiaceae bacterium
CGACCCGCTCCCGCTGTACGCGTAGATCTCCCAGATGTAGTAGCCGGCCGTGCCGCTGTAGTTGATGGTCTCGTCCGGCGCGGCCGTCTCGGCGCGGGCCACGATCGACCACGAGAAGCCGTTCCACTTGTACAGGTACAGGTCGAAGTCCGCCCCGGTGGGCCCGTCCAGCACGCCGAGGTGCGTCCCCGACACCGTGCTCTGGTAGTAGGTGCCGTTCGGCTGGTCGTCCGAGTCGCCCGCGCCGCTCAGGAAGCCGGTGTACGTGGTGCCGGTGGGCGGGGGCGGAGGCGGCGGAGTGGTCCCCGTCAGCAGCGAGAAGAGGAGCCGGTTCGGCGAGCCCGTCCCCGCGCTCGTCACCTTGTTGGCCGTGGTGGTGGTGATGATGGCGTTGGCCACCGCGGCCGGCGTGGCCGAGGGCGTGCCCTGCAGGTAGAGCGCGGCCACGCCCGCCACGTGCGGCGACGCCATCGAGGTGCCGCCGATGGTGTTGGTCGCCGTGTTCGAGGTGTACCAGGTGGAGGTGATCGACGAGCCCGGGGCGAAGAGGTCCAGGCAGCTCCCCCAGTTGGAGAACGAGGAGCGCGCGTCGGTCGAGGTGGTGGAGCCCACGGTGATGGCCTCGGCCACGCGGGCCGGCGACACGTTGCAGGCGTTCTGGTTCTCGTTCCCCGCCGCCACCACCGCCACCACGCCCGAGGCCGCCAGGTTGCGCACCGCGGCGTCCATCGCCGTGGAGGCGCCGGCGCCGAGCGACATGTTGGCCACCGCCGGCTTGATGGCGTTCGCCGTCACCCAGTCGATGCCGGCGATGATGGTGGAGGTGGAGCCCGAGTTGCCGCAGGCGAACACGCGCACCCCGATGAGGGTGACGCCCTTGGCCACGCCGTAGGTGGTGCTGCCCACGGTGCCGGCCACGTGCGTGCCGTGCCCGTTGCAGTCCGTGCTCCCGTCGCCGATGAAGTCGCGCCCGATGCTGGCCCGCCCGCCGAAGTTGGTGTGGGTGGTGCGGATCCCCGTGTCCACGATGTAGGCCCGCACGCCCGCGCCGGTCGGCGTGTAGTTGTACGCGTTGTTCAGTGGAAGGTCGCGCTGGTCGACGCGGTCCAGCCCCCAGGTGGCGGGCGACTGGGTGGTGGACAGCGTCACCACCTGGTCCTCCTCGATGTAGGCCACGTCGGGGTCGTTGCGCAGCGCGTTGAGCTGCCCCTGCGTCAGCCGGGCCGCGAAGCCGCGGATCCCGCCCGAGTAGACGTACCGGGGGTTCACCCCCGCCTGCCCCGCCACCCAGCGCGGGTTCGCGTTCTCCTGCAGCACCACGATGTACTGCCCCGCGATCTGCCGCCCGGCCATGGCCGAGAGCACCGGGGCCCGGGCATCGCCCCGGTCCGGGCGCGCCAGCGTGGCGTCCTGGTCCGAGCACGCGGCCGCCGACGCGGCCAGGATCCCGCCCACAACGAGGGTACGAAACGAGCGCATGGGGCTCCCCTTCCCTGAGGTGGAGTGGAGCGCGCGCGGCCCATTTGCCGCGCGCAGGGGCGCAGGAGACCAACCCGGCGCCCGGAGAACGCGGAAGGCCCTCCCCCGGACTCCGCTGGGGAGTCCGGGAGAGGGCCTTCGTCCGGTCAGGCGTCTGCCCGCCGCACGGTGCCGGTCCCGCCTACCAGATGGTGCGCAGGAACCGGTTCGGCGTGCCGTTCCGCTTGCTGGAGCGGTGCAGCGTGATGGTGTTCAAGACCCCCGCGTTCTTGATGGCGGTCGTCACCTGCGCCGGCGTCGCGGTCGGGTTCAGCTGCAGGTACTGCGCGGCCACGCCCGCCACGTGCGGCGAGGCCATCGAGGTGCCGCTCTTGGTCACCACCTGGTTGGTCACCAGGTAGTCGGACGAGTAGATCGCCGAGCCCGGGGCCAGGATGTCCACGCAGGTGCCGTAGTTGGAGAAGGAGCTCTCCGCGTCGGTGTTGGTGGTGGAGCCGGTGGTGATCACGTTCGGCGAGTTGGCCGGCGACTCGTTGCAGGCGTTGATCGGCTGGCCGATGAAGTTGCCGTTGCCGGCGGCCACCGCCACGGTGAAGCCCGCGGCCACCAGGCGGGTGGCGGCGTCGCGCACCGAGGTCACGTTGCCGTAGCCCAGGCTCATGTTCACCACGCCCGGCTTCAGGCCGTTGGCGGCCACCCAGTCCATCCCGGCGATGACCATGGAGGCGTTGCCGCCGCCCGAGCAGTTCACCACCCGGCCGGCCCAGATCGTCACGCCCTTGGCCACGCCCGAGTAGACGCCGCCCACGGTGCCCGCCACGTGCGAGCCGTGCCCCTGGCAGTCCGCCGCGCTCCCGTGCCCGTCGCCCACGAAGTCGCCGTTGGCGCCGTTCGGGATGTAGTTGGCGCGCCCGACGTAGTCCAGGTGGTTCAGGTTGATGCCGGTGTCCAGGATGTAGGCGTTGACGCCGGCGCCGGTCGCCGTGTAGGTGAACGCCGCGTTGAGCGGGAGGTCGAGCTGGTCGATGCGGTCGAGGCCCCAGGAGATCGGGTTGGCCTGGGTGGTGAAGAGCTTCACCTCGGCGTCGCGCTCGATGTAGGCCACGTCCGGATTGTTGCGGAGCGAGGCGAGCTGCGCCTCGGTCAGCTCGGCCGCGAAGCCGTTCAGCACGCTGGTGAAGACCCGGGTGGGCTTCACCTCGGCCTCGCCGGCCACGCCCTCGGCCCGCACGCGGGCGAAGGAGGGGCCCTGGCGCGCGCCGCCGTCCTTCAGCACCACGATGTACTTGCCGGCGGCGGGGGCCTCCGGTGCGACGGCGAGCGGGGTCTGCGAGTCGTCCGAGCAGGCGGCGAGCGCGGCGACTGCGAGCACGGCGGCGATACTGCTGCGCTTCATGGAGTCACTCCCCTGGGCGATGAAAAGCCGGGGCGCCGCTCCGAAGTGAGCAGCGCCTCTGGATCCGGAGTCGTTCCGAGGGTGAAGCCGGCGGATCGATGCGTGGGATCTGCCCCCGAGTAAAGCACGTGGCGCGCCAAACCGTTGTTTCCGCTCAACCCGTTGCCGGAAGGCACTTTAGCTTCGCGAGGGATGGGCGGCGCGGCGCTAGAATGTGGTGCAGCCGCACCGTTTCGCGCACCATTCTGGTGCGCGGGGCGAAAACGCGGGCGCCCCTCCCGTCTTGGAAGGGGCGCCCGGCTCACGCCGCCGATCTGCCGTACGGCGCTACCAGATGGTGCGCAGGAAGAGGTTGGGCGTGTTCCCCTTCCGGCTCTTCTGGTGGAGGTTGATGGTGCCGGTGACGGCGGCGCTCTTGATGGCCGTGGTCACCTGCGCCGGGGTCGCCGTCGGGTTCAGCGACAGGTACTGCGCGGCCACGCCCGCCACGTGCGGCGAGGCCATCGAGGTCCCGCTCTTGGTCACCACCTGGTTGGTCACCAGGTAGTCGGACGAGTAGATCGCCGAGCCCGGGGCCAGGATGTCCACGCAGGTGCCGAAGTTGGAGAACGAGCTCTCGGCGTCGGTGCTGGTGGTGGAGCCCACCGTGAGCACGTTCGGCGCCTTGGCCGGGGCCTCGTTGCAGGCGTTGATCGGCACGCCCAGGAAGTTGCCGTTGCCGGCGGCCACGGCGACGACGTAGCCCGCGGCCACCAGGTTGGTGGCCGCGTCGGCCACCGACTGCACGTTGCCGTAGCCCAGGCTCATGTTCACCACGGCCGGCCTCTGCCCGTTCGCCCGGATCCAGTCCATCCCGGCGATCACCATCGAGGTGGTGCCGCCGCCCGAGCAGTTCACCACCCGGCCCATCAGGATGGTCACGCCCTTGGCCACGCCCGAGTAGGTGCCGCCCACGGTGCCCGCCACGTGGCTGCCGTGTCCCTGGCAGTCCGCCGCGCTCCCGTGCCCGTCGCCCACGAAGTCGCCGTTGCTGCCGTTGGGGATGTAGGCGGCGCGTCCCACGTAGTCGAGGTGGTTCAGGTTGATCCCCGTGTCGAGGATGTAGGCGTTCACGCCCGCGCCGGTGGCCGTGTAGGTGAAGGCCGCGTTGAGCGGGAGGTCGAGCTGGTCGATGCGGTCGAGGCCCCAGGAGATCGGGTTGGCCTGCGTGGTGAAGAGCTTCACCTCGGCGTCGGGCTCGATGTAGGCCACGTTCGGGTTCCGGCGGAGCACGTTGAGCTGCGCCTCGGTCAGCTCCGCCGCGAAGCCGTTCAGCACGTGCGTGTAGACGCGCTCCGGCTGCACGTCAGCCTCGTCCGCCACCCCGTCGACGCGCAGCCGCGCGAACGCCGGCCCCTGCCGGGCGCCTTCCTTCAGCACCACGATGTACTTGCCCGTGGCCGCCGCCGCCCGCGGCGCGCTCTCCACGGGCGCCACCGGGGTCCGCGAATCTTCGGAGCACGCGGCCAGCAGGGCCAGCGCGCCCAGGAGGGCGTAACTGCGCTTCATACGGGGTTCTCCTTGGCTGGGGTACGGCGAGAGGGGGTTCCGGAAATTCCCCGCCCGCCCGGGGTGCCCCGGGCGGGCAGAGACGGGGAGTATGAAGCACTCTCCGCGCCACGCGACGCACGCTTGCAAGGCGTTGCCTGGCCCCGGCTTCACCTGTTTCCGTCCGGAGCCGTACCGCTCCAGAATGGTGCGTTTCAGGCCACCCTGCACCCGGATGGTGCAGCTGCCGGCCCACGCACCAGGTGCTACAAATCATGCAACAACATGCGTTTAGCCGCCGCGGCGGCTTGACACGCGCGGCGCGCGGCGGATACGCTGTCCGGCTCCGGCATCCCACGAACAGGACGTTGCGCCGATGGGCAACCGCAGGCAGGACGCGCTCGACTACCACAGCAGCGGCCGGCGCGGCAAGATCGCGGTGGTCCCCACCAAGCCGGCGAGCACCCAGCGCGAGCTGTCGCTGGCCTACTCGCCGGGGGTGGCCGAGCCGTGCCGCGAGATCGCCGCGAACCCCGAGGACGTGTTCAGGTACACGGCCCGCGGCAACCTGGTGGCGGTGGTCTCCAACGGCACCGCGGTGCTGGGGCTGGGTGACATCGGCCCGCTGGCGGCCAAGCCCGACCTGAACGCAGCCAACACCTCGTACAAGCTGATGATGCGGCTCGGCGGGGCGGAGGCCTTCGGCCCGATCCTGCTGGGGATGGGGCACCCGGTGCACGTGCTGCAGCGGGGGAGCGAGGCGGCGGAGATCGCCAACCTCACCGCGGTGGCGGTGGTGGACGCGCAGGAGCGGTGAGGCGCGTGCCCCGCACCGTCACCCTGCACTACCGCCGCCTCCCGGACCGCGAGCAGCGCTTCCGCCAGATTGTCGTGGCGGAGACGGCGGAGTACGTTGTCACCCTCCTCCCCGCGGCGGAGCTGCGGCGGCCGGTCGAAGCGGCCGGGCGGGTGGTGCTGGAGCCCGGCGCCCCGGTGGTGTGGTTCACCTACCCCGGGCTCTGGCACGACGTGGGGCGCTTCCACCGCGCCGACGGCACCTTCACCGGCTTCTACGCCAACGTGCTGACCCCCGTGGCCATGCACGGCGACCGCTGGGAGACCACCGACCTGGCGGTGGACGTGTGGCTGGGCGCGGACGGCGCGGTGGAGGTGCTCGACCGCACAGAGCTGGCCGAGGCGGC
>DASUNK010000044.1:0-2881 GCA_036277195.1 Longimicrobiaceae bacterium
GGCGGCGGCGGCAGCGGCGAGGGCTCGGGCGCGGACGGCTCGGACGGAGCCGGACCGCCGGGCTCGCCGCCGCCGATGGGCCCGGGTGCGGGCTCCGCGCCGGCGTCGAGGGGCACGGCGGGCTCGGCTTCCCCACCGGTCTCCGGGACCGCCGGGAGCGAGTCTCCCGTCGCGGCGCGCGGGCGCGCGGACGCTTCCCCGTCGTCCCCTCCACCCCCCATCACCAGCGCCGCCGCCGCCACCACCCCGCCGAGCAGGAGCAGCAGCAGCAGCGCCGTCACCGGGAGCCCGCGCCGCCGCACCGGCGCAGCGTACGGCGCCTCCACCGGCGGAGTGGGCCGCGCCAGCGGGGCCTGGAGCATCGTCCGGTCCTCCAGCGGGGCCGCCACGGCGCCGGCCGCCACCGCGGCGGGGGCCGGGTCCGCTGCCGCCACGCGGATGGCGGGACCGCCGGCGCCGGTGGCCGCGTCCAGCGCGTCCGCGAAGGCGTCTGCGTCCGGGTAGCGGTCCGCGGGCGCGAGCGACATCGCCCGCCGGATGACGTCCTCCACCGCCGCCGGCACCTCGGGCGCCAGCTCGCGCACCGGCCGCAGGGCGAGGTACTCGGCCTCGCCGCGGTGGCCGTCGCCGCTGAAGGGCTTGGTGCCGGTGAGCAGCTGGTATCCCACCACCCCCAGGCTGAAGACGTCCGACGCCGGGGTCAGCTCCCGCTCGCCGCGCAGCTGCTCGGGCGAGGCGAAGGCCGCCGTGAGCGGCACGGCGCCGCGGGTGATGGTCTTCTCGTCCTCGTCGGTGGCGATGCGGGCGATGCCGTAGTCCAGCACGCACACGCGGATCGGGTCCTCGTCGTGCGCCTCGGCCAGGAAGATGTTCCCCGGCTTCACGTCGCGGTGCAGCAGCCCGGCGCGGTGCCCCACCGCCAGCCCCTCGGCCGTGTCGCGCAGCACGCACACGGCCGTATCCAGCGGCGGCTTCCCCTCGCGCGCCAGCAGCTCCGCCAGCGTCTCGCCGCGGAGCAGCTCCATCACCAGGAAGTCGATCCCCGTCTCCGGGTCGGTGCCGAAGTCGTGCACCGTCACCAGGTTGGGGTGGTGCGGCAGGCCGGCGGCGGCGCGCGCCTCGCGCTCGAAGCGCGCGTGCAGCTGCCGGCGCATCTCCTCGTCCGGGGCGGGGAGGGTGATCACCTTCACCGCCACCGGCCGGTCCAGCCGCAGGTCGTCGGCCTGGTAGACGGCGGCCATCCCGCCCCGGCCGATCACCTCGCCGATGCGGTAGCGCTTGACCAGCGTCTTGCCTTCGAGGAGCCCTTCGAGTCCGGACATCGTCGTCGCGCGGGGGTCGGGGGAGCAGGAGGAATCCCCCTGCACGTACCCCGCTCCTCACGGCAAGATGCGAACCCCCGCTCAGGCCTCCCCCTCCCGCAGCCGCCGGGGCGGGCGGACGGGCGCCGGCGGCGCCGGGAGCGGCACCCGGACGGGCCCGTCGCGCCGCGCCGTCGCGATCAGCACCACCGCGGCCACGATGGCCGCGCCCGCCGCCAGCACCCGCGGCGTGAGCGCCTCGCCGGCCACCGCCCACCCCAGCAGCACGGCCACCAGTGGGTTGACGTACGCGTAGCTCGCGGCGCGGCCGGCGCCTTCCTTCTCCACCAGCCAGGTGAAGGCGGTGAACGCCACCACCGAGCCGAAGACCACCAGGTACAGCAGCGAGCCCACCGCCAGCGGGGTGAAGTCCGCCGCCTGCACCCGCGCCGGCTCGCCCGCGGCGGCCGAGGCCGCCAGGAGCATCGCCCCGCCGGCGAGCAGCGGCGCGCCCGCCGCGTAGAGCGACGACTCGGGACGGCGCGGCCCCTGGAAGTAGAGCGAGCCTCCCGCCCACGCGCCCGCGCCGAGCACCAGCACCGCGGCGCCCAGCGGGTCGATGCCGCCCGCGCCCCCGCCCAGGGAGAGCAGGGCCACGCCCGCCAGCCCCACGCCGATCCCCGCCAGGGCGCGGCCGGAGGGCGCCCGGCCGCCCGGGAGGAGCCACGCCAGCAGCACCACCCAGAAGTGCTCGGTGGCGATCATCAGCGCCGCCGGGCCCGAGGCCACCCGCTGCTCGGCCCAGAACAGGCCGCCGTGGCACACCAGGAAGTAGAGCGCGCCCGTCACCGCCGCGGCCGCCCCCTGCGCGCGCGATGGCGGCCGGTGGCCGCGGAGGCGGCCCCACGCCACCAGGACGGCACCCGCCGCCAGGGAGCGCAGGGCCACCAGCAGGAACGGCGGCAGCGCCGCCACCGCGTAGCGGATGGCCAGGTAGGTGGAGCCCCAGATGAGCCAGGTGGCGGCGTACGCCCCCAGCCGGATCGCCCGCGCCCGGCTCACCGGGCGCTCCGCCGCCACGCCGCCACCGCGCGGCGCAGCCGCCGGAAGAGCCCCGGGGCGCCGGGCGGCGGGTAGAAGGTGAGGCGCGCCGGGCACGGAACGGTCCGGCGGTCGAGCTCCTGGATGGCCAGCTGAACGGCTTCGTCCGGATGCATGGGACCCTTCCCCTCGTCGATCGGGTAAACCTCCAAAGTTGATTTTGGAGGTTAGATGAGAAGATAGGGCTGGACATCTAACCAGTCAAGAGGCAGATTGAAAGTTAGCAAGGAGGCCGACGATGAGCAGCGAGAACCATCCCCTGTCCGGGTTGAGCCTGGTGGGCGGGCGGCTGTGCCTGGACTTCGCCAACACGGTGGGCGCGCACGATCCCGCGGCGGACGAGAAGCTGGGCGGCTACGCGGAGCTGGTGTGGTGGGGGCTGCACGGGGGCGCCCTGGACGAGGCGGCCGCGGGGGCGCTGCTGGCGCGCGGGGAGGCCCGCCCGGGCGAGGCCGCGGCGGTGCACGCGCGTGCGCTGG
>DASUNK010000045.1:0-2102 GCA_036277195.1 Longimicrobiaceae bacterium
GCGATTCTCACGAAATGCTTCTCCATGCGATGAAAGCTAGACCGAGCCGTCGCGGGGGAGAACGTCCGCACCCTCCCGATCGGGACACCCCAACGCGCGCCGGGCACCCATCGTGCAGGCGCCAGGCTCGGCCGCCGCGGCGGGGATCCGGGCGGCGGCCCCACGACTTCGCGCGCGCCGACGCAGGAGGAGCCGAGGCATGGACGGATACGGCAGGGACTACCGCGGGCCGGTACGGCGGGACGGGCGGGGGTACGACGTGTGGTACGTCCCCGACTCCGCCCCGCAGGCGGGGATGTTCCCCGGGGGCGAGGGGCGCTTCACCTTCCGCCGCGGCCAGGGGTGGTACGACGAGGAGTACCTGGGCCACACCGGCGCCGAGGGGATGGTGTTCGAGCGCGGCCCGGGGGGCGGCCGCAGCCGCGCCCGCGCCGAGCCGCCCGTGCGGCGGGGGCGCTACGCCTCCGGCTGGACCTCCGCGTACGGCTCCGCCCCCGGCGGCGAGCTCTCCGACGCGGACCGCATCCGCGCGGCGGAGATCATGACCGCCAACCCCGAGGCGGTGACCCCCGACACCTCGCTGGGCGAGGCCGCGCGCCTGATGCGCGACCTGGACGTCGGCATCCTCCCCGTGGTGGACGGCGACGAGAACGCCCGCCTGCTGGGGGTGATCACCGACCGCGACTTGGTGGTGCGTGCCCTGGCCGAAGGGCGCGACGGCGGCGCCCGGGTGGGGGACTTCATGACCACCGAGGTGGAGACCGTGGGTCCGGGCGACACCGTGCACGACGTGATGAACGTGATGAAGCGCCAGCGCGTGCGGCGCGTCCCGGTGACGGACTCCGAGGGGTGCCTGGTGGGGATCATCGCGCAGGCGGACCTGGCGGTGAGCTACGCCGGGCTCGACCTGCAGCGCGAGACCGAGGTGGAGGAGGTCATCGAGCGCATCTCCGAGCCCGGGCCGCGCCGGCACTGGCGGTAGCGGCCTCCCGGGGCGTAGCATAGGGCCTCGCGCCGGTCGCTCGTCCCGCCCTACGTATCCCCTGAATCGACGTGGAGACGCCTCCCGCCGACCAGCACCCGCGCCGCTGGCGGGTGCTGGCCCTGGTGGCCGCCGCCGAGCTGATCGGGATGTCGCTCTGGTTCACGGCCAGCGCCGTCTCGCCGCAGCTGCGCGCGCTCTGGGGGCTGGACGAGGCCCAGGCCGGGTGGCTGACCAGCATGGTGCAGCTCGGCTTCGTGGCGGGGACGGCGCTGGCGGCCGTGCTCAACCTGGCGGACGTGCTCCCCGGGCGGGCGTACTTCGCCGTCTCGGCGCTGCTGGCGGCGGGGGCCAACGCCGGGCTGCTGGCGGCGGGCGGGTTCGGCGCGGCGCTGGGGTGGCGCTTCGCGACGGGGCTCTTCCTGGCCGGCGTGTACCCGCCCGCCATGAAGATGGTGGCCACCTGGTTCCGCTCCGGGCGCGGGCTGGCGATCGGCACCGTGGTGGGCGCGCTGACGGTGGGGAAGGCCACGCCGTACCTGCTGCGCGCCTTCCCCGCGCTGGGGTGGCGCGAGATCGTGGCCGCCTCGTCGGTGGGCGCGGTGGTAGCGGCGGCGCTGGTGGGGGTGGCGTACCGCGACGGGCCCTTCCCCTTCCCGCGGCGCCGCTTCTCCTGGGGGCTGGCGCGCGAGGTGGCGCGCGACCGCCGCACGCGGCTGGCCGTGGGCGGCTACCTGGGCCACATGTGGGAGCTGTACGCCATGTGGACGTACACGGCCCTCTTCTTCACCGACTTCTACGCCGCCCGCGGTGCCGCGCCCGAAGCCGCGGCCGCGCGCGGCGGGCTGGTGGGCTTCGGCGCCATCGCCATGGGCGGCGTCGGGTCCGTGCTGGCGGGGCGGTGGGCGGACCGGCTGGGGCGCGAGCGGATCACCATCTGGGCGATGGCCGTCAGCGGAGCGTGCGCGCTGGCCGTCGGCTGGCTGCTGCACGCGCCGGCGATGCTGGTGGTGGCCTTGGCGCTGGTGTGGGGGTTCGCGGTGGTGGCGGACTCGGCCCAGTTCAGCGCCGTGGTCACCGAGGTGGCGCCGGAGCACGCGGTGGGCACCGCGCTCACCCT
>DASUNK010000046.1:0-2692 GCA_036277195.1 Longimicrobiaceae bacterium
TCGTCGTCCAGGGTGCCCAGCAGGTACGGCTGCTCGTCGGGCGTGGGACGGGGATCGGTCATCCGCGCGAAGGTGTGAGAGGGAGAGAAGGGTCGATCGCGGAAGTGAACGGCCCGGTGCCGTGGCGGCAAGGCCGCGAGGCCAGTGTGTAGAAAATATGGAAGGGCTGGCCCCCTGGTTCGACGTGGGTTAGTGATCCACGTGAGAACGCGGGAGCACCAGAGCCACATGCGGCCGGGGCCGCAACGGACAGGAGACCAGCCCTATGCGTGAAAAGATCTGGCTTGGGATGGATGTGCACAAGGACTCCATCACGATCGCGGTGTACGTTGGGCAGGCAGAGAAGCCTCGGGAGGTGGTACGGCTGGCGAACGAGCCGGCCAAGCTGCGTCGCTACGTGGGGCGCTTGGCGGAGCAGGGGGAGATTCGCGCCTGCTACGAGGCGAGCGGAGCGGGGTTCGTGCTCGAGCGCTCGATGCGGGAGTGGGGCTACGCGTGCGCGGTGATCGCGCCGTCGCTGATCCCACAGCGCGCAGGGGTGCGCCGCAAGCACGACCGCTACGACGCCTGCGCATTGGGGCGGCTCTACCGGAGCGGCGAGCTGGTGGAGGTGCGGGTGCCGAGCGCGGCGGAGGAGCGGGTGCGCGACGTGGTGCGCTGCCGGGCGCGCTTCCAGAAGGAGATCCTGCAGAGCCGGCACAGCATCCTGAAGTTCCTGGCGCGCCGGGACCTGGTCTACCGGGAGGGGAAGCACCACTGGACGAAGCGGCACTGGGAGTGGCTGCGCGCCCTGTTGCGCCCGGGAGTCCTGGCGGCGGAGGACCACCTGGTGCTGTCGGAGTACATCGCCCTGCTGGAGTTCAAGCTCAGCCGGCGCGACGAGCTGGACCGCTGGATCGAGGCGCAGGCGCTGGAGCCGTACTACCAGGAGCGGGTCGCGGCGCTGCGCTGCTTCCGCGGGCTGGACACGCACGCGGCGATGGTGCTGGCGAGCGAGATCGGCGATTTTCGCCGCTTCGCCCGGGCGGAGCAGCTGATGAGCTACCTGGGCCTGATTCCGAGCGAACACTCCTCGGGCGAGCGGCACCGACGCGGGAGCATCACCAAGGCGGGGAACAGCCATTGCCGACACGCGCTGGTGCAGGCGGCCTGGAGCTACTGCCACCCACCCCGGCTGGGCGCGGCGCTGCAACGGCGTCAGCAGGGTGCGTCCGCGCAGGTGGCGGCGCACGCGTGGAAGGCCCAGCAACGGCTGCACAAGCTCTGGAAGCGGGTCTCGCTGCGGCGGGGAGCAAAGATCGCGGTGGTGGCGGTGGCGCGAGAGCTGGTGGGTTTCATCTGGGCGGTGATGCGCGAGGCCCAGGCCCGCACAGAGCTGCAGTCGGCCGCGGCACAGCCCGCCGCAGCCTGAGGCGCGAAGGCAGGACGGGAGGACGACCCCGAGGCACGACCGGAGAACGCCCGACGCCCCTATGCGGGTAGGCGAAGCCAAACCCCGCGACGCGTAGAAGGTGGCAAGCTCCAGACGAATCCGAATTCTTCCCCGCTCTGGGTCGCGAGACCTAACCGGCGTATATCAGGAGGATTCATCGTCGCCCTGGCCTCGGGGCGTCCGACCGGCATCGCACGACGGGTGCGCTCGCAGCCATCGTGCACCTTGACAGACGCCCTTCCATATCAGGGGCGCGATTCATCGCGCCCGCGCCTCCGCTACTCGTTGGCCAGCGAGAAAGGCGTGAAGTTGGTGTGCGTGTCGTAGTAGTCCTCGTGCTCGACGCGCTTGAGGAACGCCACCGCCTGGTAGGTGAAGGGGGTGGCGATCACTTCCCAGAGCACCTTCAGCACGTAGTTGGTGAAGGTCACCGCCACCACCGTCCGCGTCTCCCACACCCCCAGGAACGCCACCGGGTAGAAGATCAGCGAGTCCACCAGCGCCCCCACCAGCGTGGAGCCGATGGTGCGGGTGTAGAGGTGGCGCCCCCCGGTGGCGATCTTCATCTTCGCCAGCACGTACGAGTTGGTGAACTCCCCCACCCAGAACGCCGCCAGCGAGGCCAGCATCACCCGCGGGGTGATGCCGAACACGCTCTCCAGCGCCGCCTGACCCTCCCATCCCTCCGCCGGCGGCAGCGCCAGCACCACCCAGCTCATCAGCGACGCGAAGGCGAGCGCGCCGAAGCCCGTCCACACCACGCGGCGGGTGCGGGCGTAGCCGTAGACCTCGGTGAGGATGTCGCCGAAGAGGTAGCTGATGGGGAAGAAGAGGATGCCGGCGCCGAAGGTGAAGGGACCGAGCTCGGCGGGCTTGGCGGGGCCGATGAGGTTGGAGCAGAGGAGCACCGTCACGAAGACGGCCATCACGAAGTCGTAGTACCTGTACTGCCGCCGGGCGGGAGGCTGCATGCGCGTGTCGGGGGGGATGGGAGACGGGATGGGGGATGATTGAGGCTACTCACCCACGCGCCGCCTGGCTGTTTCGTCCCCGCGGTAGATCTTCAGATGAGCGTTCGCCTTAAGCGAAGCCACGCTGTCCACGGACGTGCCGTCGATCCAGAGTTCTTGCAGGCCGGTGACAGCGACCAAGGGCGCGACATCGCTGACCTGGGTATGGGACAGCCCGAGAACACGAAGGTGTGTGAGACCGGCCAGCGGCGCCAGATCGCTGACTTGCGTCAAGGTCAGATCAAGTCTC
>DASUNK010000047.1:0-4150 GCA_036277195.1 Longimicrobiaceae bacterium
GCCGGCACGGGGTACTACGCGCCGACCCCCTTCACCGAGGAGACGGAGGCCGTGGGGCTCTCCCGCCTCCTCCCCCTCTCCGGCGTGGAGGCCGAGCGCGCCCGCGGCTTCGCGGTGGACGTGGGCCGCACCCTGGGCGCCTTCGAGCTGAACGCCACCGTGTTCGGCTCGGTGATCGAGGACGCGCTGCAGCTGCGTCCGGCGGGCGGCGGGCGCTTCGCGCTGGTGAACGCCGACGGCGACACCCGCACCTCCGGCACGGAGCTGCTGGCCCGCTACCACCGCGCAGGGCTGCACGTCACCGCCACCCACACCTTCGTCCGCGCCACCGAGCCGGACCCGGCGGGCGCCGGCCGGCGGGAGGTCCCCCTCACCCCGCGCCACGCGCTGGGGGTGGTCGGCATGTGGGAGGCGGAGGGGCGCGGGCGCGCCGGCGTGGAGCTCTACTACACGGGGCGGCAGGCGCTCGACGACAACCCGTTCCGCGACCGGGGGCGGCCCTACCTCATCGTCGGCGCGCTGGCCGAGTGGCGCGTGCGCCGGGCGCGCATCTTCGTCAACCTGGAGAACCTGACCGACACCCGGCAGACGCGCTACGACCCGCTCCTCCTCCCCGCCCGCTCGCCGGAGGGACGGTGGACCACCGACGTCTGGGCACCGCTCGAGGGGCGCGTGATCAACGCCGGAATGAGGCTGGAATTCTGACACGTCACGGAAGTTGCAGCGGAACCGCGGCGAGAGGTCGCGTGTCCACCCGGGGAGGCCCCGTGCATTGACCGAACGGCATGGCTGACGATTCGCCCTGGCAGGGTGAAGCCCCGCAGGGGAACGAGCTGGAAGCGAGGCGCGAGGCCGCGTCGTACGCCGGCACGCAGGGCTCCCGCGGCGCCGTCGCCGAGAGCACGGGGCTCTACCAGCTGCTGGTGGAGAGCGTACAGGACTACGCCATCTTCGTGCTCGACCCCACCGGCCGCGTCATCAGCTGGAACCCCGGCGCCCGGCGGCTGAAGGGGTACGAGCCCGAGGAGATCATCGGCCGCCATTTCTCCACCTTCTACCCGGCCGAGGACATCGCCACCGGCAAGCCCGCCTGGGAGCTGGAAGTGGCCACGCACGAGGGGCGCGTGGAGGACGAGGGGTGGCGCCTGCGCAAGGACGGCACCCGCTTCTGGGCCAACGTGATCATCACCGCCCTGCGCGACGAGTCGGGCGGGCTGGTCGGCTTCGCCAAGGTCACGCGCGACCTCACCCAGCGCCGCGCGGCCGAGGAGTCGCTGCGCGCCAGCGAGGAGCGCTTCCGGCTGCTGGTGCAGAGCGTGCGCGACTACGCCATCTTCATGCTCGACCCCGGCGGCCACGTGGCCAGCTGGAACGAGGGCGCCGAGCGCATCAAGGGCTACACGCCGCAGGAGATCATCGGCCGCCACTTCTCCATCTTCTACCCCCCCGAGGACGTGGCCGCGGGCAAGCCCGCCTGGGAGCTGGAGGAGGCCGTGCGCGAGGGGCGGGTGGAGGACGAGGGGTGGCGCGTGCGCAAGGACGGCACCCGCATCTGGGCCAACGTGGTGATCACCGCGCTGCGCGACTCCACCGGGCGGCTGCTGGGCTTCACCAAGGTCACGCGCGACCTCACCGATCGCCGCGAGGCCGAGGCGCGGGCGCTGGAGGACACGCGCCGCCTGGCCGAGGTGGAGGCCGCCAACCGCGCCAAGAGCGAGTTCCTGGCGGCGATGAGCCACGAGCTGCGCACCCCCCTCAACGCCATCGGCGGCTACACCGAGCTGCTGGCCCTCGGCATCCGCGGCCCCGTCACCGAGGAGCAGGCGAGCGACCTGGAGAAGATCCGGCGCAGCCAGCGGCACCTCCTCCAGATCATCAGCGACCTGCTCAACTTCAGCCGCATCGAGGCGGGGCAGATCGAGTACGACATCGGCCGCGTCCCGCTGCACGAGTGCATCGACGTCGTGAGCACGCTCCTGGAGCCGCAGGCGGCCGAGAAGGGGGTGGAGCTCACCGTGGTCCCCTGCCCGCCCGAGCTGGCGGCGCTCGCCGACGGGGTGAAGGTGGAGCAGGTCATCCTCAACCTCTGCTCCAACGCCATCAAGTTCACCGAGTCCGGCGGGGAGGTGGAGGTGAGCTGCGAGGACCGCGGCGACCAGCTGGCGGTGGTGGTGCGCGACACCGGGGCGGGGATCCCGGCGGACCAGACGGAGCGCATCTTCGAGCCCTTCGTGCAGCTGGGGCGCGGCCTCACCACCCAGCACGAGGGCACCGGGCTGGGGCTGGCCATCAGCCGCGACCTGGCGCGCGCCATGCGGGGCGACCTCACCGTGCAGAGCGAGCTCGGCAAGGGCTCCACCTTCACCTTCACCCTCCCGGCCGCCCCGCCGGGGTAGCGGTCAGCCGCCGTGGAAGGCGGCGCTCACCAGCTCGTCCTCCACCGCCAGCAGGGGCGGCTCCACCACCCGCGGCGGCAGGCTCAGCCGGAAGGTGCTCCCCTCGCCGGGGATGGACTCCACCTCCAGGCTCCCCCCCAGCAGCCGCGCCAGCCGGCGCGAGATCGGCAGCCCCAGCCCCGTTCCCTGCTGCTGGTTGGGCTGCGACAGCTGCACGAACTCGTCGAAGATCTTCTCCACGTCGTCGGAGGCGATGCCGGTGCCCCGGTCCACCACGTCCACCTCCACCCCGCCGTCCTCGCGCGTGCGGCACGCCACCGTGATCGGCTTCCCCTCGCCGAACTTGATGGCGTTGGAGAGGAGGTTCAGCAGGATCTGCCGCACCCGCCGCGGGTCGCTGACGATGGTGACGGGCTCCGGGTCCGCCTCCAGCGTGAGCTCCGAGCCGTGCTCGTCGGCCAGAGGGCGCACGGTCACGAACAGGTCCTGCACCAGCGTGGGGAAGACGGTGGGCTGGATCTCCATCTCCACCTTCCCGGCCTCGATCTTGGAGAGGTCCAGGATGTCGTTCACCAGCTCCAGCAGGTGCTTGGCGGCCTTGTGCGCCCGCTCGATGCCGTTGGCCTGCTCCGGGGTCAGCGGGCCGTAGATGTTGTCGAGCAGGAGCGCGCTGTAGCCGAGGATGGCGTTGATGGGGGTGCGCAGCTCGTGGCTCATGGAGGCGTAGAAGCGGCTGCGCGCGCTCATCGCCGCCTCCAGCTCGCGCTGGCGCAGCTGCAGCTGCTCGTTCACCAGCTTGAGCTCGGCGGTGGTGTTGGCCAGCGACTCCGCCTGCTGCCGCAGCGCCTCCTCGGCGCGCCGCCGCTCGGAGACGTCGCGGGCGATCACCGTGAACACCTTCTCGGCCGGGAGCGCCAGGCAGGAGATGGAGGCCTCCACCGGGAACTCCTCGCCGCCGGCGCGGATCCCGGTCAGGGCGCGGGAGTGGGGCGGCTCGGCCGTGGGGTCGCCGGAGCGGGCGGTGGAGACGGAGGCGGCCTCGGCGCAGATGCGGTCCAGCTCGGCCCCCGGCTCGGGGTGGAAGAAGTCGCCGATCGGGCGGCCCAGCGCCGCGTCGACCGGCACCCCGAACATGCGCTCGGCGGCGGCGTTGAAGAGGGTGATGCGGCGCAGGTCGTCGAAGGTGATGATGGCCTCCATGGCCGAGCTGACGATCTCGGCCATGCGCGCCTCGGACTCCAGCAGCTCCGAGCGGTGGCGCAGCTCCAGCTCGCGCCGCTCGCTCTCGCGCAGCCGCTGCTCCTGCTCCTGGAGCTGCTCCGTCTTCAGGTAGAGGTCCACCAGCACCCCCACCTTGGAGCGCAGGATGTCGGGGTTGAAGGGCTTGGAGATGTAGTCCACCGCGCCCACCGAGTACCCCTCGTAGACGAACTCCTCGTCCTTGCTGATGGCGGTGAGGAAGATGATGGGGGTAAGGCTGCTGCGCTCGCGGCTCTTGATGAGCTGCGCCGTCTCGAAGCCGTTCATCCCCGGCATCTGCACGTCCAGCAGGATGACGGCGAAGTCGTGCAGCAGCACCTGGCGCAGCGCCTCTTCGCCGGAGTGGGCGCGCACCAGGTCCACGTCCATCTGCTCCAGGATGGCTTCCAGCGCCATCAGGTTCTCGGGCCGGTCGTCCACCATCAGGATGCGGGCCCGGCGCGGTCCGGCCTCGGCTGCCGTCATGCGGGCACCGCCTTGCAGCCCGGAACCCG
>DASUNK010000048.1:0-2259 GCA_036277195.1 Longimicrobiaceae bacterium
GGCCGAGCCGGGGTTCCCCACCAGCGCCGCCAGCGTGGCGAGCGACACCTCCACCGTGGGCTCCGCGCCGGCGCCGGTGAGCAGCCCCAGCCGGTGGTGTGCCGCGTCGGGGGAGAAGAGCCCCTCGCGCCGCTCCGGCGGCACCTCCGCCCAGAGCGTCACGTCGCGCAGCGACTGCCAGAGGAGGAGGCCCACGTCGCTGTCCAGCTCCTCCAGGATCTGCGACGCCTCCAGCATCTCGTTCGGCTCGCGCAGGATGGCGGGCGGGATGCACCAGCGCCGCGAACTGCTACGGCGCGGAAGATGCGCCCGGGTTCGCCCTTTCCGCCCCAGCTCGGCCTCCATCATCGGCTCCATGCGGCTTCCCGTCGTCCGGCGTGGTCGCTCGCGCCCGGGGCCCGGCTCCCTTGCGGGGGCGCCGGCCGGCGCCGTAGTCTACTCTGTGGCTTCCCTGAAATTAAGTGGACAGAGTGGACGGGCGCCAAGATAATCCCCGGAGCCGCCCGCGTCAATGGCGTCGTTGAGTACCCCCGGCCCCGGACTTCCCGGACGTGCACCGATGAGACGCAGACTCGTGATCGCCGTGGCGCTGCCGCTGCTGGCGCTCTGGCCGGCGGCCTGCCGCGAGGGCGGGGGGGAGCCGATCCTGATCGGCGTGGCGGGGCCCGTGAGCAAGGCCAACGGGCGCTCCATGCGGCTGGCGGTGGAGATGGCGGTGGAGGAGATCAACCGGAGCGGCGGGGTGCGCGGCCGGCCGCTGCAGCTGGTGGTGATGGACGACGAGGGCGACGTCAACCAGGCGATCGACATCGCCCGGCAGCTGCGGGAGAACCCCGCGGTGGTGGCGGTGATCGGGCACCTCAACTCCAGCGCCAGCCTGAAGGCGGCCCCCATCTACAACCTCCCCCGCGGGGCGAGCGACAGCATCCGCGGCGCACCGGTGCTGCAGATCTCGCCCGCTTCCAGCGCCCCCCAGCTGCGCGAGGCGGGGGACTGGACCTTCCGGGTGACGCCCACCGACCTGGAGTTCTCGCCCGAGCTGGCGCGGTGGGCCGCCGGGCGGCTGGGGCTGCGGCGCGCGGCGGTGATCTACGCCAACGACGACTACGGGCAGGGGGTGCGGCGCACCTTCGAGGATGCCTTCCGGCGCAACGGCGGCACCGTGGTCTCCGCGGATCCGTACCTCCCGGCCGCGGTGGCGGAGGGGACCGAGCTGGACCCGTTCCTGGTGCGGGGGCTCCAGCAGCGCCGGGCGGACGCGCTGGTGATCGGCGGGCAGGCGGACGAGGGGCTGAAGATCATCGCGGCGGCGCGGCGGCTGGGCTACACCGGGCCGATCCTGGGGAGCGACGGTCTCACCAACGTGAAGGACCGGGGTCCCATCGCCAACGGGGTGTTCGTGTCCTCGGCCTTCCTCCCGGACCGGCCGGACACGGCGGCGCAGCGCTTCGTCGGCGAGTACCGGCGGCGCTACGACAACGAGCTGCCGGACCACCGCGGGGCGATGGCCTACGACGTGGTGTACCTGCTGCGGGCGGGGCTGGAGGCGGTGGGACCGGACCGGCGGCGGCTGCGCGACTGGGTGGCGGGGCGCGACACGGAGCGTGAGGCGCACCACGGCGTGTCGGGGAACATCGTCTTCGACGAGAAGGGCGACGTGAAGGGGAAGCCGGTCGCCATCGGCGTGGTGCGCAACGGGCAGCTGGTGACCGCACGGTGAAGTGCGAGAGTGCGAGAGTGCGAAAGTGCGAGAGTGCGAAGTGCGAAGTGCGAAGTGCGAAGTGCGAAGTGCGAAAGCAGGGCGAGACGAATGCGGGTGGGAAAGAGGGCCGGGTGAGACAGGGGCGGGTGGGTTTGGCGGGTGAACCCGCGTCTACGACGACGGAAAGCCTCGCAAACGACGCGAGGCTTCACCAACACAAAACCATCGTTCGCTATTCCGACGAGCAGCCGCAATCGGAACCACAGCCGTCCTTCTTCTTCGGCGCGCGGGCGAGCGCGAGCGTTCGCCACCAGCGACGGCCTACGTACGCCGCAGCCGCCAGGACGATCATTCCCACGATCAGCGTCTGGATCAGCTCTCCCCCCACCGATCTTCCCCCTGCATTTCGTTCAGCCAACCGCGCCGAACTCGCCCCGGGAGCGGTTTGAACCCAGATCCTGCGTGAAAAAAGCGAGCACCGCTTGGAAGTAGTAGAATGTGAGTGCCTTCCGCCAAGAAGTCGCCCACAGCCTCCTACACCAAAACGGTGCTCGCAT
>DASUNK010000049.1:0-4591 GCA_036277195.1 Longimicrobiaceae bacterium
CGACGCCGACTTCGTGGCCGCGCGGGTGGAGCTGGGGCGGGTGCTGCTGGAGGGGGGCGACGCCGAGGCCGCCATCGCCGAGTGCCGCGCCGCGCTGGAGGTGCTCCCCACCTACGCCGAGGCCGCCGAGCTCCTGGCCACCGCCTGCCGCGGCGCCGGGCGCCCGCGCGAGGCGGTGGAGGTGCTGGTGGACCTGCTGACCGGCGATCCCTACCACCTGGACGGGCTGGTGCTGCTGGGGCAGGCGCTGCGCGACGACGGGCGGCGCGCCGACGCGCGGCAGGCGCTGGGGCGCGCGCTCCGCTTCGACCCGGACCGCGCCGACGCCCTCTTCCACCTGGGGGTGGTGGCCGCCGACGACCGCCACTTCCGCGAGGCCATCGAGTACTGGAAGCGCGCGGTCGACGCCGACCCCGAGGGCCCCTTCGCCCAGCCGGCGCGGGACAACATCGGCACCGCGCTCGACCTGGCGCACGTCTTCCACACCTCCTCCGCGGCGCGGGCCGCGCGGAGCGGCTGATGGCGATCGAGGGGCCCCTCCGCGAGCTGGCGCTCCCCGACGTCTTCCAGCTCCTGGACCTGTCGCGCAAGACGGGGACGCTCACCGTGCAGCGCGAGGCGCGCCACCGCCCCGCCGTGGTGCGCTTCGACCGCGGCGCCGTGGTGGGCGCCGAGCTGGGCGAGGGGCACGAGCGCATCGGCCACCTCCTGCTGCGCGCGGGGAAGGTCACCGAGCGGCACGTGGAGCAGGCGCGGCGCTCGCAGCAGAAGCGGCCGGGGGTGCCGATCGGCGCCCTGCTGGTGGAGCAGGGGGTGGTCTCGGCCGAGGAGGTGGCGCGCCACCTCCGCTTCCAGATCCAGGAGGCCGTCTTCGAGCTGATGCAGTGGAAGGACGGCTACTTCCGCTTCGAGGAGGGGCCGCCCCCGGCCAACGGCGCCGTCTCGGTGCGCGTCCCCACCGAGAGCCTGCTGATGGAGGCGGCGCGGCGGATCGACGAGTGGAGCACGCTGGAGTCCAAGATCCCCAACATGGGGGTGGTCCCCGCGCTGGTGGCCGACGCCGCCGACGGCCCCACCCTCGACCTGCACCCCACCGAGTGGGAGGTGCTGGCGGAGATCGACGGCACGCGCCCGCTCAAGGCCATCGCCGTGGCGCTGGGGCGGAGCGAGTTCGACGTGGCCAAGATCGCCTTCGGGCTGGTGGCCACCGGGGTGGTGGCGATCCAGGAGGACCGGCCCCGCGAGGCGGCCGCGCCGGTGGCGGACCGCCCGCTGCGCGACGCGCTCGGCGAGGCGCGGCTGGCGATGAGCGACGGGCACGCCGACCGGGCGCGCCGCATCCTCGACGACCTGGCGCGCGCGCACCCGGACCGCGCCGAGGTGTACGTGCTCCTGGCCGAGGCGCAGCGGCGGCTGGGGCGGTGGGCCGAGGCGGTGCTCTCGCTGGGGCGCGCCGCCTCGCTCGACCCGCTGGCCGCCCCGGTGCACTACCACCTGGGCTTCGCCGCCGCGCGCACCGGCGACTTCCACCGCGCCCACGAGGCGTGGGACACCTACCTGCGGCTGGAGGACGGCGACGCCGGCCGGCGCGGCAATGCCGCGCGCGCCCGCGACGCCGCCGCGGCGCTCCTGGCCGCGCTCGACGTGGAGGCCGGGTGAGCGGCGCCGATCCCCGGCAGGTGCGCCAGTGGACGGACGAGGTGGCGGCCGACCCGGCCTCCCCCGCCTTCCTCCCGCTGGCCCGCCACCACCGCGCGGCGGGGCGGCGCGACCTGGCCGTGCAGCTGGTGGTGCGGGGGCTGCGCCGCCATCCCAACGACGTGGAGGCCCACCACCTGCTGGGGCTCCTCTACCGCGAGGGGGGCGACGCGCTGAAGGCCTTCGACGAGTGGGACATCGCCCTGGCGCTCTCTCCCGAGCACCACGGCGCCCGCCGCGAGCTGGGGCTCCTCTGCCTGGAGCGCGGCGAGTGGGAAGCCGCGGTGCGCCACCTGGAGCGCGCGCTGGAGACGGACCTGGAGGACGCCGACGCCCGCGCCGCGCTGGAGGCCGCCTGGGCCCGGCTGCGGGGCGGTGCCCCCGCTCCCGCGGCGGAGGAGGCGCCCGTGCCCCCGCCGCCCCCGCCCGCGGACGGGACGCGCGGCTCCGGCTGGGCCGGCGGGGAGGCATGGGACGAGGCGCAGGCCGGGTGCGGGGCCCTGGCGCGCGAGCGGGGGATGCTGGGCGCCGTCCTCCTCGACGCGCAGGGGTACGTGCTGGCGGGGGAGATGGCGGTCGAAGGGGCGGACCGCGCCGCCGAGGTGGCCGCCGTCCTCTCCGGCGCCTCGGCCGAGGCGGAGCGCACCCTGCGCCACCTGCGGCTGGGCGGGTGGAAGGGGATCCTGGTGGAGACGCCGGAGGCGGTGGTGCGGCTGGCCCCCGCCGGCGACGGGATGGTGGCCGTGGCCGCGCGCCGCGACGTCCCCACCGGGTGGGTGCTGCGGGTGGCGGGGCGCGCCCGCGAGGCGGCGGGGCGCTTCCTGGCCGCGCTGGAGGGAGGCCCCGCGTGAGCGCCTACGCCCCGCTGCTGGAGCGGGTGAACCGGGTCACCGGCGTGCGCGGCTCCATGGTGGTGGCCGCCGAGGACGGCCTGGTGGTGGAGGAGGACCTGATGGTGGGGGTCCCCGGCCCCGCCGTGGCGGCGCTGGTGGCCGCGCTCTTCCGCCGCGCCCGCCGCTCCGTCGACGCCGCCCGCTTCGGCAGCGCCGCCTTCCTGCAGGTGGAGGGCGAGGAGGGGCTCCTCTTCGCCGCCGCGCCCCCGCAGCTGGGCGACCTGCTGCTGGTGGTGGTGGCCGAGAGCTGGGTGAACGTGGGGCTGGTGCGTCTGGAGGCCGCCCGGGTGGTCGAGGCGCTGGCATGAGGCGCGGCGACCTGGCGAACTTCACGGGGGCGCTCGGCGTCCCGGTGGACCGCTTCGCCCGCGAGGCGGCGCTGCGCCTGGTGCTGCTGATCAACGCCAGCGGGCAGGTGCTGGCCCAGCGCGGCTTCGCCCGGGCGCTCGACGTGATGGGGGTGGCCTCGCTGGGGGCGGGGATCCACGCCTCCTCGCGCGCGCTGGCCGAGATGCTGGGCGAGGCGCAGGGCTTCCGCCACCTGCACCAGGGGGGCGGGGGCGGCGCCGGGCAGGTGTTCATCGGCCCCTTCACCACCCCGGCCGAGGAGCTGATCGCCATCGGCGTCTTCGGCGAGGACTCCTCGATCGGGCTGGTGCAGGTGTTCTTCGCCGACTTCGTGCGCGAGGTGGCCGCGCTCCCGGGGTGGAGCGTGGCCCGCCCCACCGCCGACGCCGAGGCCTTCGAGCGCGACCTCGAGGCCGGGCTGCAGCATGCCTTCGGGCGGGGGTAAGGTTTCTAGGACTTACTGGAAAGCGGAACATGTCCCTGGTCAACTACTCCACCCGCGAGATCACCTCCAAGATCGTGTACTACGGTCCGGGGCGCTCCGGGAAGACCACCAACCTCCAGTACGTCCACTCGCAGGTGCCCGAGGAGCGCCGCGGGCGGATGGTCTCGCTCGCCACCGAGGCCGACCGCACGCTCTTCTTCGACTTCCTGCCGCTGGACCTGGGGACGATCTCGGGCTTCCAGACCCGCTTCCAGCTCTACACCGTGCCGGGGCAGGTGTACTACGACACCACCCGCAAGCTGGTGCTGCAGGGCGCCGACGGGGTGGTCTTCGTGGCCGACAGCCAGCGCGCCCAGCGCGAGGAGAACGTGGAGAGCTTCCGCAACCTGCAGGTGAACCTGCTGGAGCAGGGGGTGGACCCGCGCACCATCCCCATGGTGCTCCAGTACAACAAGCGCGACCTCCCCGACGTGCTCAGCGTGGAGGAGATGGACGACCTGCTCAACTACCGCGACCTCCCCCGCTACGAGGCGCGGGCGCTGGCCGGCGCGGGAGTGTTCGACACGCTGCGGGGGATCAGCGAGCTGGTGCTGCGGCGCCTCTCGCAGCGCTTCGGCCGCGAGGTGACGGCGGCGAGGTGAGACCATGAGGTTCGAGCCGGACCCCCGCTTCACCTTCGACACCTTCGTCGTCGGCCCCGGCAACCGCGTGGCCGCGGCCGCCGCGCGCCGCGCCGCCGAGAGCCCCGGCACCAGCTACAACCCCCTCTTCGTCCACGGCGCCCCCGGCTCCGGGAAGACCCACCTCCTCCGCGCCGTGGGCGAGCTGGCCCTGGCCGTGCGCCCCGGCATCCGCGTGCTCTACGACGCCGCCGAGGACCTGGTGGACCGCCTCTCCGCCGCCGTGGTGGCCGGCGAGGTGGAGGCCATCCGCGACGAGCTGCTGGAGGCGGACCTCGTCCTCCTCGACGACGCCCACCGCCTGGCCGGGCGCATGCGCACCCAGGACGAGCTGCTGCGCACCTGGGACGAGCTGGTGCGCGCCCGCACCCAGGTGGTGCTCGCCGCCGACCGCCCCCCCGCCGAGATCGGGGGGCTGGATGAGCGGCTCCGCGCCCGCATCTCCGGGGGGCTGGCGGTGGACATCTCCCCCGCCGAGCCCGAGACGCGCCTCGCCATCGTCCAGCAGGACGCCGCCGAGCGCGGGG
>DASUNK010000050.1:0-2643 GCA_036277195.1 Longimicrobiaceae bacterium
TGCCGCAGGTCGGCGACCGGCAGGTCGAAGCCGGCCGGGGGCGGGGCGATCCGCTGCACGGGGACGCCGTCCACGGCCGGCAGCGTCGTGCGCAGCGGCTCGTGGCGGCGCACCAGCTCGGTGAGCGCGCGGCGGAGCGCGTCGCCGTCGAGACCACCGGTGATGCGGTACGAGAACGGGATCGCGTACACCGGGCTCCCCGGGTCCAGCGCGTCCACGAACCAGAGCCGCTCCTGCGCGAACGTCACCGGCAGGTCGCCCTCGCGCGCGGCGGGGGCGATGGCGTCCTCGCCGGCCGCCGCGCCGGTGCCGCGCAGACGCTCGATCTCGGCCGCGAGCTCGGAGAGGACCGGCCGCTCGAAGACGGCGCGCAGCGGCAGCTCCACGCCGAAGACCGCGCGGACGCGCGACACCACCCGCGTGCCCAGGAGCGAGTGCCCGCCCAGGTCGAAGAAGCTCTCCTCCGCGCCCACCCGCTCCAGCCGCAGCAGCTCTGCCCAGATCCCCGCCAGCACCTCCTCGGTCGGCGTGCGCGGCGCCACGTACCGGTCCTCCGCCGACGCGAGCTCCGGCACCGGCAATGCCTTGCGGTCCAGCTTGCCGTTGGGCGTCAGCGGGAGCGCGTCCAGGAAGACGAACGCGGACGGGACCATGTACTCCGGCAGGCCCTGGCGCAGGTGCGCGCGCAGCCCGTCCACCTCCACGCTCCCCACCACATACGCCACCAGCCGCTTGTCTCCCGGCTGGTCCTCGCGCATCATCACCCGGGCTTCGCGCACTCCCGGGTACGCGGCAACCGCCGCTTCCACCTCGCCCGGCTCGATGCGGAAGCCGCGGATCTTCACCTGCTCGTCCAGGCGCCCCAGGAACTCGATCACCCCGTCCGGCCGCCAGCGGCCCAGGTCGCCCGTGCGGTACATGCGCGCGCCCGGCACGTCGACGAACGGGTCGGGGACGAAGGCCGCGCGGGTCTTCTCGGGGTCGTTCAGGTAGCCCAGCCCGACGCCGTGGCCGCCGACGTGGATCTCCCCGGTGATGCCGACCGGCACCGGCTCCCCCCGGCCGTCGAGGATGTAGATCCGGGTGTTGGCGACGGGCCGCCCGATCGGCAGGCTCGCGACCCCGGGTGCCGGCGGGGCGCGCATGACGTGGTGCGTGACGTCGTCCGAGCACTCGGTGGGCCCGTACGCGTTCACCTGCGCGAGGTGGGGATACCGCTCGAACCACTCGCGGCTGAGCTGCGGGGGGAACACCTCGCCCGTGGGGATCAGCCAGCGCAGCCGGGAGAGGGAGATTCCCCGCCCCTCCGGCTCCCGGGCATGGTCCAGCATCGCCCGCAGCACGGTGGGCACGGCCTCGAAGACGGTGATCCCCTCCTCGTCCACCTGCCGCAGGAGCTCCGCCGGGTCGTAGGCGACCGCGTCGGAGAAGACGTGGGTCCGGCCGCCCACCGTCAGCGCGGCCAGGAACTGCCAGACCGAGATGTCGAAGCTCTGCGGGCTGTTCTGCGCGACCACGTCGGCCGAGGCCAGCTCCAGGTCCTTCACCTTGGCGAAGAGGTGGTTGACCATCCCGCGGTGGCGGACCATCGCCCCCTTGGGAAGGCCCGTGGACCCGGAGGTGAAGATCACGTAGGCGAGCTGGTTGGGCGCGCGCTCCACCGGCCGGTCGCCGTCGCCCGGGCCGGCGGCCAGGAGGGCGGCGAGGCCGCGGACGTGCGCCAGCGTGCCGGCGGCCTCCACGGCCGGCGCCTCGTGCCCGGCGTCGGCCACCAGCAGCTGCGCCCCGGACTGCCGCAGGATCCCGCGGATCCGCTCGGCGGGCCAGCGCGGGTCCAGCGGCAGGTAGACGGCGCCCGCCTTCCAGATCCCCAGCATCAGGGCGAGGAAGTCCGCGCTCCGCTCCGCCAGCACGGCCACGATGTCGCCGGGGCGCACGCGCTCGGCCTCGAGCGCCCGCGCCAGGGTGTTCGCCTTCCCGTTCAGCTCCGCGTAGCTGAGCGCGCCGCGGGCATCCCGCACCGCCTCGGCGTGGGGGGTGCGCGCCGCCTGCGCCTCGAACAGCTCGTGGATGCACCGGTCCGCCGGATACTCGGCCGCCGTCCGGTTCCACGCCTCCAGCACCAGCGCGCGCTCCGCCTCGCCGAGCAGCTCCAGCTGCGAAAGCCGTACGTCCGCGTCCGCGGCGACCTGCTCCAGCACCCGCTCCAGGTGGCCGAGCATCCGGAGGGCCGTGCCGCGCTCGAAGAGGTCGGTGCTGTAGTTCAGCGCGCCACGCAGACCCTGGGGGGTCGCCGCGAGCTCCAGGGAAAGATCGAACTGGGCGCTCCCGAGCTCCGCCCCGACTCCGCGCACGCTCAGCCCCTGCAGCGCGCCTCCCCCGCCCCCGGCCTTCTGCAGCTCGAACATCACCTGGAACAGCGGCGAGTGGCTCAAGCTGCGCTCCGGCTGCAGCTCGGCCACCAGCTTCTCGAAGGGCACCTCCTGGTGCGCGTACGCGCCGAGCGTGACCTCCCGCACCCGCCGCAGCACCTCGCGGAAGCTCGGGTCTCCACCGAGGTCTGTCCGCAGCACCAGCGTGTTGACGAAGAAGCCGATCAGCTCCTCGAACTCCTTCCGCGTCCGCCCCGCGATCGAGCTGCCC
>DASUNK010000051.1:0-4732 GCA_036277195.1 Longimicrobiaceae bacterium
CGTAGGCGTGGCTCGCGCGCAGCATGCGGGCGCGCTCCAGCCGCGCCTCGGCCGGGCCGATGCTCTCGATCTCGGCCAGGACGCGGCCGGCGGCGGCGGTGTCGCCCCGCAGCCGCCAGGCGAGGCTGGCCAGGGTGGTGGCGGCGTCGACGCGGTGCGCCGTCACGGTGTCGGTGCGGAGCACGTCGCGGTACGCGGCCTCGGCCGCGGCGAAGTCGTGCTGCATGAACGCGGACCGCGCGCGGTCGATGGCGCGCTGCTGGGCGGCGAGCGCGCAGGACGGAATCACCGCGAGGAGGGCAAGGAGATATGAGCGGCTGTGAAGCATTGGGAGAGCGGCGGGAGAGGGGAAGAAGATGACCCTATGTTATATAACATTATAACAGACACGGCACAACCCCTCGTGGTATGGGCCGTGCGGCGCTCGGGCCGGAACAAACCTGGCCCGCGCTCCGATGCCGATGCAGCCGCCGCCCGTCGCTGATCTCCCGCTCGCCTCTCCATCCCGTCCCTCCCCCGCCGCGCCGGCGCCGCCGCGCGCCGACCCGTTCGCGCCGGTGCTCGCCGCGGCGCTCCTGGCCGCCGTGGCGGTCTCGCTCGCGCCCTTCCTTCCCCGCGCCGCGCGCCTCCCGCTGCTGGCGGCGGCGCTCGCGGCATGGACGGTCCTCGCGCTCGCCGGCGGCGTGGGCGCCCTGGCCGCGGGCGCGCGGACGCGGCGGGAGGGCCCTCCTGCCTTCGCGTGGATCGGGGCCGCGGGGATCGCCATGGCGGCCGTGCTCTCGGTGCAGCTCGAGGCGGAGCGCCTCCTCTTCCATCGCCCCGCCCTGATCTGGAACGTGGACTGGAGCTTCGCCCTGATGCACGCGCGGATGGTGGCGCAGGACGCGGGGACGGAGCGCGCGCTCGACTACGCCGGCGCGCCGGTGCACTACCACCTGGGCCCGGCGTGGCTGGCGGGCGCCGTCGGGAGGCTCGCGGGGCGGGGCACGGAGACCGTGCTCTTCGGCCTGGTCCCCCTGCTGAGCGTCGCGACGGCCGCCGCGGCCGGCCTGCGGCTCCTCCGCGCGCTCACCCCGCTCACCACCCGCACGGCGCTCCTGGCGGTGGGGGTGGCGCTCACCTTCCCCGGAGCGGGAGAGAACCCGTCGCGGCTGGTGGCGGGCGTGGCTCGCGCGGCGCGGCACCTGGAGCCGGCGGCGCTGGCCGGCGACTGGTGGCCGTTCGGCCCCTGGCTGATGCTGCAGTCGTACTTCGGCTACGCGGTGGGGCTCGCCGCGGTGGCGGTGCTGCTCGACCGGGGAGCGCGGCGCTGGGAGCGGATCGTGGCGGTGCTCGGCTTCGCCGCCGTCACCGAGGTCAAGCCACAGTTCCTGGTGGGCTTCGGCGCCTTCCTGGGGGTGGTGGCGCTGGCGAGGGCGGCCGGACCGCGCGGCTGGGGTCCGCGCGACGCGCGGCCGCTCGCGGCCGCCGCCCTGGTGGTGGCCCTGGCGGCGCTCCGGGGAGCGCTGTCGCCGGCGGCGACGGTCGACTTCGCGGCGCCCCGGCTGGCCCCCGCGGACACCGGCTACGGGAGGTGGGACCCGCTGTCGGGGGCGGTGCTGGTGGCCGCCGCCGCGCTCGCGGTGCTCTTCCGCTGCCGGCGGCGGGGCATCGGCGCCGGCCACGGCGCGCTCGCGCTCCCCGTGGGGGCGGCGTCCGCCGCGCTGCTCGCGGTGTGGGCGGTGCTGGTGACGGTGGCCTTCCCCGTGCGCGGCGAGGTGCTGCGGATCATCCACGCCCTCGGCTTCACGGAGCTGCGCGCGACCGTGGAGGCGTACAACCTGGCGCAGTCCCTCATCCCCCTGCGCTTCCTGGCCGTGCTCGCGTCGGCCGGCGCGCTCGCCGCCGCCGCGAGGTGGCGGGGGCCGCGCGCCACGCGGTGGGCGGCCGCGGTGGCGGCGTGCGTCGTCCTGTCGCCGCTGGCCTGGGTCGTACGCCCGCTGGCGCACCCCGCGCGCGGCTACGAAGCGGTGGAGGACGACGGGCTGCGGCGGGTGCTGGCCGCCGTTCCCGTGCGGGGGACGCTCCTGGCGGCGAACGACCTGGCCCATCCCGCCGAGGACTACCAGCGCTCGCTGCGCAACTTCCTGATCCCGGCGTACCACGGCCACCAGGCGTACGTCGCCTCGCTCCGGTACCGGCACTTCCACCCGGACGCGCCGGCGCGGCTGGCGGCGCTCCGCCGCCTGTACGAAACGCCGTGGAGCGCGTGGCACGGCGGGTGGCTGGCCCGGACGGGGATGACGCACCTGCTGGTCAGCGAGCGCTGCCCGGTGGCGTGGGCCCCGGGTCCGGGCGTGCCGCTGCGGGAAGTGGCGCGCGCGGGGAGGTGGGTGGCGTACCGGGTGGAAGGCGCGGGGCCGCCCGCTCCGGCTGTTCCGGAGGAAGGCCCGCCGGAGGGCGGGTCGCCGGCCCCGCGCTACGGGCGGTCGGAGTGCCTGGGGGCGAAGGTCCGGGCGCCCTCGCCGTGAAGGCGCGGCTTGCGGGGGCGGGCGAAGTGTCGTATTGGAGGGGCGGCAGCAGACGCGCGGACCCGCAACCGGACCAAGGAGACATGGATCAGTTTCGACGCCTGCAGGAGGAAGAGGAAGAGCCGAAATCCCCCGACCAGGCCAAGGACGACATGCCGACCACCCCGCTCACGGACCCGATCCGCGAGCGGCTCTTCAAGGCGCGCAACGTCATCATCAGCGGCGAGGTGAACCAGCGGCTGGCGGCCAGCGTCACGGCGCAGCTCCTCGCCCTTTCCTCCGAGTCCGACGAGCCGATCACCGTCTTCATCAACTCGCAGGGCGGGCACGTGGAGTCGGGCGACACCATCCACGACATGGTGCGCTTCGTGAAGCCGCGGGTGCGGATGGTGGGGACGGGGTGGGTGGCCAGCGCGGGAGCGACCATCTACGTGGCGGTGCCGCTGGAGGACCGCTTCTGCCTGCCGCACACGCGCTTCCTGCTGCACCAGCCGGCGGGCGGGGTGGGCGGGAGCGCGGCGGACATCGACATCGAGGCCAGGGAGATCGTGAAGATGCGGCAGCGCCTCAACCAGCTCTACTCGGAGGCCACGGGTCAGCCGATCTCGCGCATCGAGGACGACACGCGCCGCAACTTCTGGCTCTCGGCCACCGAGGCCACGGAGTACGGCCTGGTGGGGAAGATCATCCGGGACGCCGACGACCTCGGCTGAATCGCGACACGCTGGCACGCAGCGAGCCCGGGGCGCGGCGCACCCCCGGGCTCGTCGTTTGGCATCCGAAAAAGCGGAGGGAGTGGGATTCGAACCCACGAGGTCTCGCGACCCTCCGGTTTTCAAGACCGGTGCATTCAACCGCTCTGCCATCCCTCCAACCCCCAGGAATTTCCCGTGTTTACCGTTGCAAGTCAACGGTTTGCCGTACAAGCCTGTTCCCTCCGCGCCCCCGAGCCGCTAGATTGTCGGACGCTTTCCCGCTCCCCCCGGGAGCGACTACCTCCGAGGGTCTCCGGATCTCTCCGCCCCATGCACATCCCGAAGCCGCTCCTCGCCCTCGTCCTGGCGAGCGGGCTCACCGCATCCCACGCCGCCGCCCAGGGTCCCAACCTGGACCGGAACCCCGTGCGCGCGGGCACCGCTGCGGCCCCCGCCCCGGCGCGGCTCCCGGCCGTGCGCGCCCGCCCCCCCGCCTCGCGCCGCAACCAGCCGGTGCCGGTGCCGGCCGCCCGGCGCGCCGCCCGCGCGACGACCGAGCGCCCCAACCCGGCGCGGACGCCGCGGCTGGGCGTCGCTCCCACCAACGGCGAGAAGTGGGACGAGATCACCCCCGAGGCGGTGAATACCGGCACACTGCGGCTCCCCGTGGGGCGCGGCAGCGCGGGCCCCACGGTGCTGCGCGTGCAGATCATGCTCAACCGCGCGCTCTTCTCGCCGGGGATGATCGACGGCAAGTGGGGGAAGAACACCGAGAACGCCGTCTTCTGGCTGCAGTCGCGCGAGGGGCTCCCCACCACGGGCGTGGTGGACGCCACGACGTACGCGCGCCTCGCCCTGCTCGCCGGGAGCCCCACCCAGCCGGTGCGCGAGCACGTGCTGACCGCGGAGGACGTGGCGGGCCCCTTCCTCGCCATCCCCGGGAACATCTACGAGCACGCACGGCTGCGCTGCTCGTGCTACGAGACGCTCGGCGAGAAGCTGACCGAGACCTTCCACGCCACCCGCGACCTGCTGCGCAGGCTGAACCCCGGCGTGGAGCTGGACCGGGTGGCGGCCGGCGCCGTGCTGCGCGTGCCCAACGTGCGCAGCCAAGACACGCCGCCGCTGGGCGAGGTGCGGAAGATCCTGGTCTCCGGCTCGGGGAACTACCTGCAGGCGCTCGACGCCTCGGGGCGCATCCTCTACCACTTCGCGGCCACGCTGGGCTCCACCTACGACCCGTCGCCGCAGGGCGACTTCGCCGTGCTCTCCGTGCACCCGAACCCGTGGTGGCACTACCAGCCGGCGCTGCTGGCGCACGTGCCGGACGACCGGCCGAACGCCATGATCCCGCCCGGGCCCAACAACGCGGTGGGCCGGGTGTGGATCGCGCTCTCGGCGCCGCACTACGGCATCCACGGCACCAAGAGCCCGGAGACCATCGGCTACGCGCAGTCGGCCGGGTGCGTGCGGCTCACCAACTGGGACGTGACCTTCCTGAGCCAGCGCCTGCAGGGCGGCGTGCCG
>DASUNK010000052.1:0-3126 GCA_036277195.1 Longimicrobiaceae bacterium
GTCCTCGCCCCCCGAGATCTCCTGCCAGACGCTGTTCTCGGCGTTCAGCGCGTCGCGGCTCTGGTCCACGTACGCCAGCTTGACCGTGGAGCCCACCCGCAGCTCCCCCGCGTCCGGCGTCTCCTGCCCCGTGATCATCCGGAAGAGGGTGGTCTTCCCCGCGCCGTTGGGGCCGATGACGCCCACGATACCGCCGCGCGGCAGCCGGAACTTCAGCTCCTCGAAGAGCACCAGGTCGCCGTACGCCTTGGCGACGCCGTCGGCCGCCACCACCTCGTCGCCCAGGCGCGGGCCGGCGGGGATGTAGATCTCGGCGGTGGTGACCTTCTCGCGCTGGTCGGCGTTGAGCAGGTCCTCGTACGCGGTGAGGCGGGCCTTGCTCTTGGCCTGCCGCGCGCGGGGCGCCATCCGCACCCACTCCAGCTCGCGCTCCAGCGTGCGCACGCGCGCGCCGGCCTGCTTCTCCTCGCGCCGCAGCCGCTCCTGCTTCTGCTCCAGCCAGCTCGAGTAGTTGCCCTTCCAGGGGATGCCCTCGCCGCGGTCCAGCTCCAGGATCCACTCCGCCACGTTGTCCAGGAAGTAGCGGTCGTGGGTGATGGCCACGATGGTCCCCTTGAACTCGGCCAGGTGGTGCTCCAGCCAGGCCACGCTCTCGGCGTCGAGGTGGTTGGTGGGCTCGTCGAGCAGGAGGAGGTCCGGCTCCTCCAGCAGCACCTTGCAGAGCGCCACGCGCCGCTTCTCGCCGCCGGAGAGGGTCTCCACCCGCGCGTCCGGCGGCGGCAGGCGGAGCGCCTCCATGGCGATCTCGATCTTGCGGTCCAGGTCCCAGGCGCTGGCGGCGTCGATGGCGTCCTGCACCCGCGCCTGCTCCTCCAGCAGGGCGTTCATCTCGTCGTCGTCCTCGATCTCGGCGAACTTCGCGTTCACCTCGTCGAAGCGGCGCAGCAGGTCGCGCGTGTGGCGGACGCCCTCCTCCACGTTGCCGCGCACGTCGAGGGCATCGTCGAGCTGGGGCTCCTGGGCGAGGTAGGCGATGCGGGTGCCCTCGGCGGGCCAGGCCTCGCCGTTGAAGTCGCGGTCCACGCCCGCCATGATGCGCAGCAGCGAGCTCTTGCCGCTGCCGTTGGGACCCACGACGCCGATCTTGGCGCCGGGATAGAAGCTCAGCCAGATCCCCTTCAGGACCTCCCGCTGCGGCGGGACGACCTTGCGGAGGTCCTTCATGACGAAGATGAAGCGCGACGTGTCGACGGGGCTCATACCGGTTCTGCTCGAACGTTGAAGGGCTGCCGGGAAAGGCGGATAAGATAACAGTGCGAAGTGCGAGGTGCGAAGTGCGAAGTGCTCCTTGTGCCGGGCCGCGGCGCGAGGCATCGTGCACCGTCCTCCCATCCCTCGTCTCCCATCGCCTCTCTTGAGCGAGCCTCCGCCGACTCCGAGCCCGTTCCGCGACCCGCCGGGCCTCGCCGGGCGCGCGCTGCGGCGCTTCGCGGGGCTGGAGCGCGCGCTGCGCCCGCGCGCGGCCGAGCTGCGCGCCATCGTGGAGCTGGCGATGTGGCTCCACTGGCGCGCCACGGACGAGCCGGGGAGCCACGTCTTCCACGGCGGGCACGTCTGGATGTACGACGGAGGGAGATTCTACCGCTTCGTGCGGGAGTACGTGCGGGGCGGGCGGCGATGGGACTGGTGGTGGGGCGGCCGGCGGCTGCGGGGAGGCTCGCGGCGGTGGTCGCAGACGCATGCCACGCGCGACGAGCCGTACGAGGTCACCCTCCCCGCGCGGCTCCTCTCGGGCTGGGGGTGCATCCTGGTGGGGACGCACGCGGGGGGGAGCTGGTTCCAGGCGGAGGCCACCTCGGTGAAGCGCGGGCTGATCCCGTTCCTGCACCACAACCTGGTGGACTTCGTCACCTACCGCCTCACCGGGCGGCAGCGCGGGCCGCTGGGCTCCTCCGACCGCACCGACCGCCGTCCCATCCTCGTCCCCGCGGAGGTGTGCGAGGAAGGGCTGGCGGCGTGGGGGATTCCGTAGGTTCGGGCGGCAGCCCCCCTCCCCAGCGGTTGAAACCGCGGGCAACAACTACGTGAAGTCGGCCTTCGCCGACTGCAGGGCGGCTCGGGTGCGCTCCCGCACCCCTCGTTGTCATTCTGAGTCGTCCACCAGCTGCGCTGACCCCGTAGGGATGAAAGTAGCGGGCCGGAGCGCGGGAGCGGGGCAAGCGGACATGGTAGCTCGTCAAATATTGGCGCGTTGGCGCGAACTTTCTATTCACCCGCCCACACCGAAACAGCCGCCGCACCGGTGCGCGCAGGGTCGAAGAATCTGGCCGGGGCATGGCTGGAAGACCGGTGCGGCAGCCTCACCGATGCGGCTGCCGCAACGAGCACGGTTCAGCCTGTCGGCGCTCCGGTGAGCACCAGCCGCGCAGGCCAGATTCCTCGCTCGGAATGACAGGAGGTGCCCGGAGCGCGTCGCGGGCGGTCTTGCAGTCCGCGCAGGCGGACTTCGTGCCGTTGTTGCTTGCGAATTCATTCGCTCCGCTGGAGGCGGCGCGCGTCGGCGGCCTCCGCCGCGGCGCGATGAATTGCGCCCCTCCTCAGTTCGGCCAGGGCGAGCGGCTGCGGTACGAGCTGAAATGGCGCTCGGGCGAGGGGACGAAGAGCGTGTCGCGCGGCATGGCTCCACCGCGCGCCGAGCTCCGGCGCTGCTGCGGCGACGAGACCACGAAGATGGTGTCGCGCGGGCCGTCGCGGCGCGGAGGATAGCGGTAGACGCGCGTCTCCTCGTCCTGATCTTCCTCCCGGTCAGCGGACGCGAGCACCGGCACGAAGGGGTTGTCCTTCTTCGCCCGCCGCCCTGTCTTGCGCACTCCCACCTCCTCCTCGACGGGGCCGCGGCGCAGATCCTCCTCCTCGACCCCTTCCACTTCCACCGGCTGCGGGCGCACGGGCGCCGGAGGCGGCGCTGCTTCGCGCTGCGCCGTCCGCCGCTCGGCGGGGCGCGGCACGGGCACGGCGGCGCTCGTACGACGTGTCGGGGGATTCGCGGCGGGGGCGCGGCGCGGAGGCGCCGGTGCCTCCACCGTCCTCGCGGGCGGGGCGGGCTCCGGCCCCCGGAGCTCGGCG
>DASUNK010000053.1:0-2786 GCA_036277195.1 Longimicrobiaceae bacterium
CGGGTTCGGGCACGGGGCCCGCGGCGACCGCCGCGGGCCCCGTGTCTCATCCCCCCTGAATCCAAACCTCCCGCAACTCCGTATCCCGCGTTACTTTCCGGGTGCCTCCGGCCAACTCGGGCCGTTCCCACCCGCTCCCCAAGCCCTGGAGCACGCCTACCGTGACGCTGATCCTCGTCCTCGTGGTCGTGGCCGTCCTCGCGCTCGCCGTGGTGGGCGTCTACAACCGGCTGGTGGGGCTGCGCCTGCGCGCGCAGAACGCCTGGTCGGACATCGACGTGCAGCTCAAGCGGCGCTACGACCTGATCCCCAACCTGGTGGAGACGGTGAAGGGCTACGCCTCCCACGAGCGCGAGACCCTCGACGCGGTGACCCAGGCCCGCACCCGCGCCGTGGCCGCCCAGAACGCCGGCCCCGCCGAGCGCGCCCAGGCCGAGGCCCAGCTCACCACCGCGCTGCGCGGCCTCACCGTGGCGGTGGAGGCGTACCCGGAGCTCCAGGCCTCCGGCGGCTTCCGCGACCTCCAGGCCCAGCTCGGCCAGGTGGAGGAGGCGCTCCAGAACGCCCGCCGCTACTACAACGCGGTGGTGCGCGACCTCAACACCAAGATCATCCAGTTCCCCTCGAACCTGGTGGCGGGGGTGTTCGGCTTCCAGCCGCGGCCGTTCTTCGAGGCCGAGCTCGCCGAGCGCGAGACCCCGAAGGTGAGCTTCTGAGATGCCGCGCGCACCCCGCCTCGCCCTCCTCCTCGCCGCGGCGCTGGCGCTCGCCGCCCCCGCGGCGGCCCAGGAGCGGTCCATCGCCATCCGCACCTTCGAGACGGACCTCGTGGTGCGCCCCGACGGCCCGGTGGACGTCACCGAGACCCTCCGCTTCGTCTTCACGGGGGAGTGGAACGGCGTGCTGCGCGACCTCTCGCTCGGGCACCGCAACGGCCAGGGCCGCCGCGAGACGCTGCGGGTGCGCGACCTGAGGGTGACCGACGAGGAGGGCCAGGCGTACCGCTGGGAGGAGGAGGACACCGAGGAGAGCGCCCTCCGCCGGCTGCGCATCTGGATCCCCGGCGCCCGCGACGCCGAGCGCACCGTGGTGATCCGCTACCGGGTGGAGAACGCCGTCCGCTTCGTCTTCGGCGACAGCACGGCGGGCGACTTCGACGAGCTCTACTGGAACGCCACCGGCAACGGCTGGGACATGCCGATCGAGTGGGCGCGCGCGCGGATCGTCCTCCCCGCGGGGGTGGTGCCGCGGCAGACGGCCGCCTACACCGGGCCGGCGGGCACCACCGGCCCCGGCGACGCGGACGTCTCCACCGACGGGAGCACCGTCACCTTCACCACCCGCCGCCCGCTGGCGCCCTTCGAGGGGCTCACCGTGGCGGCCGGGTGGGCGCCGGGGGCGATCCCCGGGCGCCCGAGCGCCGCCGCGCACCGCGCCCAGGAAGCGGGGCGGCTCTGGCCGCTGGCGCTCCCCTTCTTCGCCTTCTTCTTCAGCTTCCGCAGCTGGCGGCGCCGCGGGCGCGACCCCCGCCAGCAGGCGATCGTGGTGGGGTACGAGCCGCCGGACGGCATGTCGCCCGCCGAGCTGGGCACGCTGCTCGACCACGAGGCCGGCATCGGCGACGTCACCGCCACCCTGGTGGACCTGGCGGTGCGCGGCTACGTGGGGATCGAGGAGCGCGAGGAGCCCAAGCTGCTGGGGCTCTTCTCCACCACCGAGTACGTCTTCCACCTGCGCAAGCCGCGCTCCGAGTGGGGCGCGCTGGACGAGCACGAGCGCCTCTTCCTCGACGCGCTCTTCCGCGTGGGGGCCACCGCGGGCGTGGCGTGGGACGCGCTCAAGGCCGCCTTCGCCGAGGCGCGCCGGGCGCACGAGGCCGGCGAGGAGGTGGACCGCGACGCCTTCCGCGACCGGGTGGTGGAGGGGACCACGATGGAGACCGAGCAGGTGCGGCTCTCCGAGCTGCGCAACCGCTTCTATCGCTCGCTCCCGGGGATCCGCGACGCCATCTACGAGCGGCTGGTGGCGCGGGGCTACTACCGCAGCCGCCCGGACAAGGTGAAGGCGAACTGGGTGGGGCTGGGGATCGCGGCGCTGGTGCTCACCGCCTTCGGCACCGCGGTCGGCGCCGCGGCCCTCCCCAACTGGGTGGCCGGGTGGGCGATGGCGGTGGGGGGCGTGCTGGCCGCGGCGCTGCTGATCGGCTTCGGGATCGTGATGCCGGCGCGCACCGAGGCCGGGGCGCGGGCGCGCGAGGCGGCGCTGGGGTTCCGCGAGTTCCTGGACCAGGTGGAGAGCGACCGCTACAAGCGGATGATCACCTCGCCCGAGCTCTTCGAGCGCTACCTGCCGCACGCCATGGCCTTCGGGGTGGAGGGGCGCTGGGCGAAGGCGTTCGACGACCTCTACCGCGAGCCGCCGGACTGGTACAGCGGGGGCGGCTACTCCGGCTTCCGCGCCTCGGCCTTCGCCTCGCGGATGAACACCCTCTCCAGCACGGCGGGGAGCACCATGTCGTCCTCCCCGAGCGGCTCCTCCGGCTCGGGGGGCGGCGGCTCCAGCGGCGGCGGGAGCGGCGGGGGCGGCGGCTCCGGCTTCTGAAACCTCCGGCGCGCTGCGGCGTATCCATGCCGTCCCGCTTGACGAACCGGCCGGCGTGCGGCAAGTTTCCCTTTGCTAAAATCTTCGCACCCGTTCAACTCCCGGCAGGGCAACCCTTTCCGATTTCAGAGTGTCCAACCCGCGGAGCCCGAGTCCCCGCGCTTTCCGCTCACCCCTTCACCCCC
>DASUNK010000054.1:0-5960 GCA_036277195.1 Longimicrobiaceae bacterium
GGGGCGGCCCCGGACTGCTGCGCACGCCGCAACTCCAGCAGCCTGCGCTGCGCGGGCGTCAGCTTCGCCAGGCGATCGGCCAGCTCAGTCATGGCCGCCCTTCTCCAGGCCCGCCGCCAGCAGCGCCTCGATCTCGTCGTCGCTCAGGTCCTCCACCCCGGCCAGCAGCGCGTCCAGCTCGCCGTCCGCGGCCGGGCCGTCCACCACCGCCGCCAGCGCGGCCACCGTGGGCGCGTCGAACACGGCGCGCACGCCGATCGCCGCGCCCAGCTCCGCGCGGATGCGGGCCACCAGCTGCGTCGCCATCAGCGAGTCGCCGCCCTCCCCGAAGAAGTCGTCGTGCAACCCCGGCGCGGCGCCGAGCAGCGTCTCCCAGATGCGCCCGACGGCCCGCTCCGTGGCCGACCATCCCTCCCGCGGGTCGTCGGCCGCCGCGTCCGCCTCCACCTCGTCCGCCGCGACGATCGCAGCCGGGGCCACGAAGCCGGGCCGCGGCGCGGGGTCGATCCAGAAGCGCTTGCGCTCGAAGGGGTAGGTGGGCAGCGGAACGCGACGGCGCGCCTCGCCCCCGTGCACGGCGCGCCAGTCGATCTCGGCCCCCGCAGCCCAGGCGCGGCCCAGCGCGCCCAGCAGCACCTCGACGTCGTCCGCCTGGTCGTCCGCGTGGCGGATGGAGTGGATGACGGCGGATCCCGGCACCTGCCGCCTGACCAGCGACGACAGCGTGCGCCCGGGCCCGCACTCGATGAACACCCGCTCGCGCCCCTCCGCGGCCAGCGTGGCCACGCAGTCGGCGAAGCGGACGGCCTGGCGCAGGTGGCTCGCCCAGTACGCCGGATCCGTCGCCTGCTCCGGCGTGATCCACGTCCCCGTGAGGTTCGACACCCAGCGCAGCTCCGGCGCGCCGCGGGTGGCCTGGCGCACGCGCGCCGTGAAGGCGTCCAGGATGGGGTCCATCATCGGCGAGTGGAACGCGTGCGAGGTCTCCACGCGCTTCGCCTGGATCCCGCGGCCCACCAGCTCCGCCTCCAGCCGCGCGATCTCGTCGCTCGGCCCGGAGACCACGCAGCGGTCCGGCGCGTTGATCGTCGCGACGGACACCGATCCGCCCAGCGCCCCCTCCACCTCGGCGGCGGGGAGGGGGATGGCGAGCATGGAGCCCGGCGGCAGCGACTGCATCAGCCGCCCGCGTTCGGCGACCAGGGCCAGCGCATCCTCCAGCGAGAAGACGCCGGCCAGGCAGGCGGCCACGTACTCGCCCACGCTGTGGCCGAGCATCGACTCCGGCGCGATCCCCCACGCCATCCACTGCTTCGCGATCGCGTATTCGACGGCGAAGAGCGCGGGCTGCGTCAGCGCCGTCTGCTTCAGCCGGTCCGCGTCGTCCGCGAAGATCGCCTCGCGCAGGTCCAGCCCCAGGTGCGGGCGCAGGAACTCCGCGCAGCGGTCCAGCTCCTCGCGGAAGACGGGCTCGCGCTCGTAGAGGCCGCGCGCCATCCCCGCGTACTGCGCGCCCTGGCCGGGAAAGAGGAAGACGGCGGCGGGCGCCTCGCTCCCGGCCCGGCCGGCCACGCCGCGCGCCGCGTCCGCCAGCGCCTGCGCGGCCTCGGCGTGGGTGCGCGCCACGATGGCGCGGCGGTGGGCGAACGCGCGTCGCCCCTGCTGAAGCGTCCACGCCACGTCCGCCAGCGCCTGCTCCGGGTTCTGCTCCAGGTGCGCGGCCAGCCGCCGCGCCGCCGCGTCCAGCGCCGTCTCGGTGCGGGCGGAAAGGACCAGCAGCTGCCGCGGCCGCGACGGCGCGAGGGAGGGCGCCACGACGGGCGCCTGCTCCATCACCACGTGCGCGTTGGTGCCGCCGATGCCGAACGACGAGACCCCGGCGCGCCGCGGCACCCCGGCGGGCGGCGTCCACTTTGCCAGCGTGGTGTTGACGAAGAAGGGGCTGGAGGCGAAGTCGATCTGCGGGTTGGGCCGCGTGAAGTGCAGCGAGGGCGGGATCTCGCCCGTGCGCAGCGCGAGCGTGGTCTTGATGAAGCCCGCGATCCCCGCCGCCACGTCGAGGTGGCCGAGGTTGGTCTTGATCGAGCCGATGGCGCAGAAGCCCGTGCGGCCCGTCCCCGCGCGGAAGGCCCGGGTGAGCGCCTCGATCTCGATGGGGTCGCCCAGCTCCGTCCCCGTGCCGTGCGCCTCCACGTAGGTGATGGTGGCGGGGTCCACGTCCGCGGCGGCGTGCGCGGCGCGGATGGCGGCGGCCTGCCCCTCTACCCGCGGCGCGGTGAAGCCGATCTTGGCGGAGCCGTCGTTGTTGATGGCCGACGCCAGGATCACCGCGTGCACGGTGTCGCCGTCCGCCAGCGCGTCTTCCAGCCGCTTGAGCGCCGCCACGGCCACGGCGCTGCCGCCCACGGTCCCCCGCGCGTCCGCGTCGAAGGCCCGGCAGTGTCCGTCCGGCGAAAGGATGTTCCCCTGCTGGTAGAGGTAGCCGGCGTGCTGGTTCGCCGCGACGGCCGAGCCCCCGACCAGGGCCATGTCGCAGTCGCCGTCCAGCAGCGCCTGGCAGGCCAGGTGCACCGCCACCAGCGAGGTGCTGCACGCCGTCTGCACCACCACGGCGGGGCCTTCGAGCCCCATCTTGAACGCCGCGCGGGTGGCCAGGAAGTCCTTGTCGTTCCCCATGTTCACGGCCATCTCGCCGGCCGCGGCGGTCATGTCGGGGCGGGTGAGCAGGTTCAGGTAGTAGCTGCTCATGCTGGTGCCCGCGTACACGCCCACGCGGCCGGGGACGCGCGCGGCGTCGTAGCCGGCGTGCTCCAGCGCCTCCCACGCCACCTCCAGGAACAGGCGCTGCTGGGGATCGGTGACCTGCGCCTCGCGCGGCGTGAAGCCGAAGAAGGCGGCATCGAAAAGGTCCACCTCCGCCAGCGCGCCCCGCGCGGGGACGAACGCGGGGTGGGCGCGCAGCGATTCCGGCACCCCCGCGGCGGTCAGCTCCTCGTCGGTGAAGTGGCGGATGGACTCCACGCCGGCGCGCAGGTTGGCCCACAGGGCGTCCACGCCGGGCGCGCCGGGAAAGCGCCCCGCCATTCCCACGACGGCGATCTCCAGCCCGGTGGGCTCGTTGGTCTGGCTCATCGATCGCTCGAAAGCTTGTTCATTCGTCGTCGAAAAACAGGGAACAGGGACCCGCCTGCTCACCCCGTCACCCCGTCACCCCGTGACCCCGCCACGCCAGCCCGCCCCCTCGCCCGCAGCCTGTGCCGCCCGCTCCGCACCCGCGCGTCGTCCGCCGGGGCGGCGGCCGGCTCCGGCGCGGGGGCGTCCAGCGCCGCGGCCAGGGCGCTCACCGTAAGGTAGCGGAACAGGTGGGTGATGGGCACCGGCTGGCCGAACGCCTCGCGCAAGCGCGCCTGCACCCGCACCAGCAGCAGCGAGTGGCCGCCCAGGTCAAAGAACCGGTCGTGCGCGCCCACGCCCTCCACCCCCAGCACCTCGGCCCACACCGCGGCCACCTTGCGCTCCGCCTCGGTGCGCGGCGCCACGTACCCGTCCGCGTCGGCCGCGTACTCCGGCGCCGGCAGCGCCTTCCGGTCCAGCTTCCCGCTCGGAGTCAGCGGAAGCCGCTCCAGCGGGACGAAAGCCGCCGGCACCATGTACTCCGGCAGTTCCCGGCGCAGGTTCTCGCGCAGGACTCCCGCCTCCGCATCGCCCACCACGTACGCCACCAGCCGCTTCTCCCCGGGCACGTCCTCGCGGGCCACGACCACGCAGTCGGCGACTCCCTCGCTCCGCCGCAGCGCGTCCTCGATCTCGCCCGGCTCGATGCGGAAGCCCCGGATCTTCACCTGTTCGTCCACCCGCCCCAGGAACTCCAGCTCGCCCCGGGCCGACCACCGCACCCGGTCGCCCGTGCGGTAGAGCCGCGCACCCGGCTCGCCACTGAACGGGTCAGGGACGAACCGCTCCGCCGTCAGCGCCGGCCGCTCCAGGTACCCGCGCGCCACCTGCGCCCCCCCGACGTACAGCTCCCCGGGCACTCCCACGGGGACCGCCATGGCCGTGCCGTCCAGCACGAACGCCGCCCGGCCGGGAAGCGGCCGCCCGATGGGCACCACGGGTCCCGCGTACACGCCCGGGTAGTCCCCCGGGAGCGGGAACGTCGTCGCGGTGATCACCGCCTCCGTTGGCCCGTAGGCGTTCACCAGGCGCGCCGGGCTCTCCACGCCGCCGCGCCACTGGCCCACCGCCTCCGTGGGCATCGCCTCCGCCCCCACGATCAGGAGGCGCAGGTCCGGGAGCGCGCTTCCACCCGCCGTCGCCGCCACCTCCCGCCAGTACGCCGGAGGCAGGTTGGCAACCGTGACTTTCGCCTCGCGCACCCGCGCCGGCCACTCCTCCGGAGGCCAGAGCTCCGCGCCGCGCAGCACCAGACCCGCTCCCGCCAGGAGCGGAAGGAAGAGCTGCTCGACCGCCACGTCGAAGCCGAAGGAGGCGAAGTGGAGCACGCGGTCGGCGGCGCCGATCTCCAGCTCGCGCGCGAACCCGGCCAGGTGTGCCGCGGCGGCTCCGTGCTCGACCGCGACGCCCTTGGGACGCCCGGTGGAGCCGGAGGTGTAGATCACGTATGCCAGGCTCCGTGAGCCCGCCCCGCTCTCTGGGCGCTCCGCGCTCTCCGCGGCGATCTCCGCCCACTCCCCGTCCACGCTCACCACCTGGCCCCCCGGCAGGGGCGGGAGCGCCGAGCGCAGTCCCTCCTGCGTCAGCAGCACCGTGATCCCCGCGTCGGCCAGCATGTACGCCAGCCGCTCCGCCGGGTAGCCCGGGTCCAGCGGCACGTACGCCCCCCCGGCCTTCAACACTCCCAGCACCGACACCAGCAGCTCCAGGCTCCGCTCCAGGCACACCCCCACCCGTACCTCGGGCCCCACGCCCAGCGCGCGCAGGTAGTGCGCGAGCCGGTTCGCACGCGCGTCCAGCTCGGCGTACGTCAGCTCCGCTCCCTCGAAGACCACGGCCACCGCCCCGGGCGTGCCATCCGCCTGGGTCTCGAAGAGCTGGTGGATGCAGAGGTCGGCGGGATACCCGGCCGCCGTCCGGTTCCACTCCTCCAGCACGAGCGCGCGCTCCGCCTCGCCGAGCAGCTCCAGCTGCGAAAGCCGCACGTCCGCGTCGGCGGCGACCTGCTCCAGCACCCGTGCCAGGTGGCCGAGCATCCGCTCGACCGTGCCGCGCTCGAAGAGGTCGGTGCTGTAGTTCAGTCCGCCGCGCAGCCCCTGGGGGGTCACCGCGAGCGCCAGGGAGAGATCGAACCTGGCGATCTCCATCGCCGCACCGACGCCGCCGACCTTCAGGCCCGGAAGCGCGCCTCCTCCGCCCCCGGCGTCCTCCAGGGTGAACATCACCTGGAAGAGCGGCGAGTGGCTCAGGGACCGCTCCGGCTGCAGCTCGGCCACCAGCTTCTCGAAGGGCACCTCCTGGTGCTCGTACGCGCCCAGCGTCGCCTCCCGCACCCGCCGCAGGGTCTCGCGGAAGCTCGGATCTCCCGAGAGGTCGGTCCGCAACACCAGCGCGTTGACGAAGAAGCCGATCAGCTCCTCCACCTCCCCGCGCGTGCGCCCGGCGATCGGACTCCCCACCACCACGTCCTCGCTGCCGGCGTACTTGCCCAGCAGCACCTGGAACGCGCCCAGCAGCGTCATGTACAGCGTCGTCCCCTCGCTCCGCCCCAGCGCCTGCAACCGCTCCAGCAGCTCCGGGGAGAGCGCCACCGGGACCGACGCGCCCCGGTACGTCTGCACCGCCGGGCGCGGATGGTCGGTGGGCAGCTCCAGCAGCGCGGGTGCGTCCGCCAGGCGCTCCTTCCAGTACGCCAGCTGCCGATCCAGCACCTCGCCCGCCAGCTGCTCGCGCTGCCACACCGCGTAATCGGCGTACTGCACCGCCAGCTCCGGCAGCGGCGATTC
>DASUNK010000055.1:0-2724 GCA_036277195.1 Longimicrobiaceae bacterium
GCTCTCCGCCTCGTTCGGCCCGGGGCGGGCGGTGCTCTTCACGGTGAACGCCACGGCGGCCGCGGCCACGGGCGTGGTCATCACCCCCGACAGCGCCGTGCTGACCGCCCTCACCGACACGGTGCGGCTGCACGCGGCCGCCGCCGACGCGGGCGGCAACCCCGTCCCCGTTGCCTGGATCTCGCTGGACCCGGGGATCGCCACCGTCGACGCGCAGGGACTGGTGCGCTCGCTGGCCAACGGCACGGCGCGCATCGTGGCGAGCGCCGGCGCGCGCGCCGACACGGCGCCGGTGCGGGTGGCGCAGGTGGCCACCGCGCTGGCGGCGGGGCAGCAGTCCGTGACGCTGGCCCCCGGGCAGGGGACGCAGCTCACCGCCACCACCATCGACGCGCGGGGGCAGCCGGTGGCCTCGTCGACGCCGCTCACCTGGACGAGCACCAACCCGGGCGTGGCGACGGTGAGCAACACGGGCGCGGTGACGGCCGTCGCGGGCGGGACCACCCGCGTGGTGGTGGCGAGCGGCGCGCTCTCCGACACCGTGGACGTGACCGTCACCGGCAGCGTGAGCTTCGACTTCGTGGCCGCGGGCGAGACGGGCACCTGTGCCCTGACCCCCGCCGGCGCGGCCTACTGCTGGGGCGAGCCCCCGCAGTCGAGCACCATCCCCAGCGGCGTTCCGGCGCCGGTGGGGGGAGGGATCCAGTTCGAGACGCTGACCGTGGGGCTGGACCACCGCTGCGGCATCGCGGTGGGCGGCGCGGCGTACTGCTGGGGATACGGGCTGGTGGGGCAGCGCGGCAACGGCGAGACCTCGGCCGCGCTGATCCGCACCCCGGTGCCGGTCTCCGGCGGGCTCACCTTCACCCAGATCGCGGCGGGCGAGAACCACACCTGCGCCCTGGCCACCGACCAGCGCGTGTACTGCTGGGGGCACAACGAGTTCGGGCAGCTGGGCGTGGGCGGCGCGGTGAGTTGCGGCTTCTCCAACTTCCCGTGCAGCGCCATCCCGCTGCAGGTCTCCGGCGCGCTCACCTTCCAGCAGATCGACGCCCACGGCGACGTGAGCTGCGGCGTCACCACCGGCGGCGCGGTCTACTGCTGGGGGTTCGGCTTCGGCAACGCGCCGGTGCTGGTGGACAACAGCCGAACGTACCACGAGGTGGCGGTGGGGCTCCTGCACGTCTGCGCCCGGAGCGGCACCATCGCCTACTGCCGCGGCGACAACCGCGACGGCCAGCTCGGCACGGGGAACGGCTTCAACCAGGCCGCCTTCACCCTGGTGGCGGGAGGGATCGCCTTCGTGGAGCTGGATGCGGGGCACTGGTTCACCTGCGGGCGCACCGCGGCGGGGCAGGTGCACTGCTGGGGGCGCAACCTCGACTTCGAGCTGGGGAACGGCGGGGTGGGGCTCGAGAGCAACGTGCCCGTGGCGGTGACGGGCGGGCACGTCTTCTCGCAGATCTCCTCGGGGCGGGCGCACAGCTGCGGCGTCGCGGCCGACGGCGTGTACTGCTGGGGCGGCAACAGCGCCCGCCAGATCGGCGACAACACGACCACCAACCGTCCCGCGCCGGTGAAGGTGGGCGGGCAGACGTAGCCGCACAGCTAGAGGACGGTTGGGGATCCCGCACGAGTTTGAGGGGGCGGCGAGGCCAACTCGCCGCCCCCATTCCTTGCAGCAGCCGCTCAGCCCGCGGACTCCGCGGAGTACATCAGCGAGCCCGGCGTGGTGAGCAGCTCGCCCGTCTCCAGCAGCGTCTTGAGGCCCGACAGCACCATCGGCCAGCCGCCGTACAGCTCCTCGTTCGCCCCCTCCCGCAGCTGGTCGTGCACCACGGTCAGGCGGCACGAATCCTGGATCTGCTCGATCTCCCACGTCACCCGCGACGTCCCCTCCGCCTTCACGTCGTCGCTCCAGAGCGCGCGGAAGCTCTGCACCAGCCGCCGCGGCGGATCGACCTCGAGGTTCTCGCCTTCCAGGATCGCCGTCTCCGGGGCGATGGTGGTGCCGCCGGCCACGCCGCGGTACGCGGACCCGGCCTTCCACTCCGACCGGACGACGACGCCGAAGGTGTACTTCCGCCGCATCTCGGGGTCGGTGATCGCCTGCCACAGGCGCTCCGGGGTGGTCTTGATGTAGATCTCGAACACCTTCTCCATGGGCTCCTCCAGGTGTCTTTTGAGACCCGTCAGGGTCGCGGACCAGGGCTCCGTGTACTTGTCGATCCACCGGTCGTGGATCAGCCGGATCGGGACCGGATTCAGAAAGTGCAGCTTCTTCCGCCCCGACCGGCGCGTGACCACGAGACCTGCATCCTCCAGCACGCGGAGGTGCTTCATGACGCCGAAGCGGGTCATCTCCAGCTCCGCCTCCAGCTCCATGAGCGTGCGGCCGTCACGTTCGAAGAGCAGGTCGAGCAGGAAGCGACGCGTCGGGTCCGCCAGCGCCTTGAAGACGCGATCGTCGTCGTTGGTCACGGAGCATTATATGTGACCGATTGGTCACCTGTCAAGGGCTGGAAGACCTGCAGGGTGACGCCGGAGTAGGCCCCCATCCGGCTCGCCTAGGCTCGCCACCCTCCCCCGTTCCGGGAGAGGGTTGTTCGACGGCTTCGGCGCGTTGATCCAGGGTCGTGTGCGGTTGAAGCCTCGCGCGGTTGCGATGCTTTCCGTCGTCGTAGCCGCGGCTTCAGCCGCCTACGTCCCCGGCCCCGCCCGCAT
>DASUNK010000056.1:0-5172 GCA_036277195.1 Longimicrobiaceae bacterium
CGGCGCCCCGCCCCCGGCCAGCAGCGGGCGCAGGTAGCGTACCGGCACGGCGAGGTTGATGTTCTGCCCACCCGCCAGGATGAGCGTGGCCACCCCGATCACCCGCCCCTGCGCGTCCATCACCGGCCCGCCCGAGGAGCCGGGGGAGATCGGCGCGCTGATCTGCAGCATGGCGACCCCCTCCACCGGGCGCTTCCCGCTCACCATCCCGTCGGTGAAGGTGCCGTTCATCCCCAGCGGGTTCCCCATCACGAACACCGCGTCGCCCACCTGGGCGTCGTCGTCGCGCCCCAGCGCCAGCGGCCGCAGGGTGCCCTCCACCCGCAGCACCGCCAGGTCGTGCGGCGCGTCCGTCGCCACCAGCGACACGCGGCCGTAGGCGTGCCCCTCCAGCGACTCCACCCGCAGCCGCTCGGCCACCTCGATCACGTGCAGGTTGGTGACGAAGAGCCCGTCGTGCGAGACGGCGAAGCCGGTGCCGGTCCCCAGCGTGTCGCCCGCGGCGGTGAGCGCGTAGATCACCAGGAGGGCGGCGTGGGCCCCCGCCGCGATGTCGCGCGGGGCGCGGGCCGCCTCCGGCGCCTGCCCCGCCGCCGGCGCCGCCGCCAGCGCCACCCCCAGCATCACCGCGGCCCCCCGCCTGCGCACGCCCCCGAGCCCGATCATGCGACCCCTCCCCTGGACTCCCTCCCCTTCGCCTGGCGCGCCGCGGCCCGGAGCGGACCCGCGGTGCCGGCCCGCCCGGGGTGAAGCAGGGATGATGCCAGCGGAAACCATTGGGGGAGAGCGAGTTACCCGCCGATGGAGAACGACGTGCTCCGCAGCTGCCCCCGCCGCTCGAAGTACATCGCCACCCCCTGGCCGGTGAGCTGCTGCAGCACGCGGGCGGCGTCCTCGGCGCTGCCGATGCGCACGCGGTTGATCTGCAGGATCACGTCGCCCTCCTGCAGCCCGATGGCGCGGGCCGGCTCGGAGAGCCCCACGATCAGCGCCCCGCGCTCGCTGGTGACCCCGCGCTCGGCGCGGATGGCGGGGGTGAGGGTCACCAGCTGGAAGTCGCGCAGCGCCTGGATGCGCTCGGCGCCCATCGAGGGGAGGTCGCCCGTCACCACCCGCAGGGCGCGCTCGGCCCCGTTCTCGGCCACGCGCACCTCCACCGCCTCGCCCGCGGCCACGTTCAGCAGTGCCGCCTGCCAGTCGAGCGGGGTGCGCACCCGGCGCCCGCCCACCGAGCGCACCACCATCCCCGGGCGCAGCCCCGCGCGCGCCGCCGGCGAGCCGGCGACCACCTCGTCCAGCCGCACCTCGGCGCCGCGCCGCAGCTCGCCCCCCTGCACCGGCTCCACGTCCGCGCCGATCCACGCGCGCCGGAAGCGCCCGTCGTCCGCTAGGTCCAGCGCGATGCGCCGCGCGCGGTTGATGGGGATGGCGAAGCCCAGCCCCTCGCTCCCGCCCGTGCTGGAGAGAATGGAGGAGTTGACGCCCACCACCTCGCCCAGGGCGTTCACCAGCGGCCCCCCCGAGTTACCCGGGTTGATGGAGGCGTCGGTCTGGATCATGTCCAGGTAGTAGCCCCGCTGCTCCCCGTTGTCGGCGGGGATGATGTTGCGCCCCACGGCGCTCACCACCCCGGCGGTCACCGTGGGCTCGGGGTTGGAGAGCACGAAGCCGAACGGGTTGCCGATGGCCACCACCCACTCGCCGATCAGCAGCCCGTCGGAGTTGCCGAGCGGCGCCACCGGGAGCCGCCCGTCGCGGCCGGGGAGCCGCAGGCGGAGCACGGCCAGGTCGTTCACCTCGTCGGTGCCCAGCACCTCCGCGTCCAGCTCGCGGCCGTCGGCCAGGGTCACCACCACCTCGTCGGCGCCGCGCACCACGTGCTCGTTGGTGAGCACCAGCCCGTCCGCGCGGATGACGAACCCCGAGCCCAGCCCCGCCACCTCGCGCTCGTAGCCGGGGGGGATGAGGAGCTGCTCGAAGAGGGAGCGGGGCTGCACCCGCTCGCGGCGGGCCACGCGGACGCTCACCACGGCCGGCGACACGCGCTCGGCGGCGGTGACGATGGCGGTGCGCCGCGAGGCGGAGACGCCGTCCTGCGCCGGGCGGGGCGCGGCGGGCACGGTGTCCACCCCGGCCGGCGAGGCGGGCTCCTGCCGGGTGCCGCGCTCGCCGGCGCGCGAGGTGTCGCACGCCGCGCCGGCCAGCGCCAGCGCGCAGAGGAGGGAGATCGGGCGGATGGTCATATCAGCGTACTACGCCTTCGGTTCGCGAGACGGGCGGATCGCGCAGCCCCTGGTCGCCGGGGCGCAGCAGGAGCGCCGCCAGCAGCAGGGCGATGCCCAGGGCCTGGAGCACGCGCCCCAGCCCGCGGGCGTCGCGCCCGCGCACCAGCAGCCGGGCCAGGAAGGGCCCGGCGAACAGGAGGAAGGCGCCGGCCAGCGCCAGGGCGATCATCACCAGCAGCATCGTGCGCCTCTCCTTCAGACACGCATCGGGGCGAACGGGTTGTCCGCGCCCGCCGTCGGCCCTACTCCGCCTCCGCCGTCTGCCCGCCCCGCGGCTGCTCGATCCATACCGTCTTCACGTTCACGAACTCGCGGATCCCCAGCTCTCCCAGCTCGCGCCCGTAGCCGGACTGCTTCACCCCGCCGAAGGGGAGGCGCGGGTCGCTCGCCACCATTGCGTTCACGAACACCATCCCCGCCTCGAGCTCGTCGACGCACCGCCCGCGCTCCGCCTCGTCGCGGGTCCACACCGAGCTCCCCAGCCCGAAGTCGCTGTCGTTCGCCAGCCGGATGGCCGCGTCCAGGTCGGGGACGCGGAAGAGGAGCGCCACCGGGCCGAACACCTCCTCGCGGTACGCCGGCGCGCCCTCGGGAATGTCGGTGAGCACGGTGGGAGGGTAGTAGAAGCCCGGCCCCTCCACCTTCCCACCGCCGGTGAGCACGCGGGCGCCCAGCGCCACCGACTTCCGCACCTGCTCGTCCACCTCGTCGCGGATGGCGGCCGTGGCCAGCGGCCCCACGTCGGTGGCCGGGTCCAGCGGGTCGCCCACCCGCAGCGCCTCCATCTCGCGCACGAAGGCGGCGGTGAAGGCGTCCGCCACCTCCTCGTGCACGATGAAGCGCTTGGCGGCGATGCAGCTCTGCCCGTTGTTGATGCAGCGCGCCTTCGCCGCCGTCTTCGCGGCCGCGGCCAGGTCCGCGCTGGGGAGGACGATGAAGGGGTCGCTCCCGCCCAGCTCCAGCACCGTCTTCTTGAGCCGCTTCCCCGCGCGCTCGGCCACGCTGCTCCCCGCGGGCGTGCTCCCGGTGAGGGTGGCGGCGGCCACCCGCGGGTCGTCGATCAGGCCGGCCACCGCGCCGGAGCCCACCAGCAGCGCCTGGAACACCCCCGCCTCGAACCCGGCGCGGCGGAGCACGTCCTCGATGGCGAGCGCGCAGCGGGGAACGTTGGAGGCGTGCTTGAGCAGTCCCACGTTCCCCGCCATCAGCGCCGGCGCGGCGAAGCGGAAGACCTGCCAGAAGGGGAAGTTCCAGGGCATCACCGCCAGCACCGCCCCCAGCGGCTGGTAGCGCACCAGGCTGCGGTCGGCACCGGTCTCCACCCCTTCGTCGGCCAGGAAGCGCGCGCCGTTCTCCGCGTACCAGCGGCACGCCCAGGCGCACTTCTCCGCCTCGGCCACGGCGGAGCGGAGCGTCTTCCCCATCTCCGTGGTCATCACCCGGCCGAGCGCCTCCTTCTCGCGCTCCAGGATCTCGGCCGCGCGCGCCAGCTTCCGCGCCCGCTCCTCCAGGGGCGTGCGCCGGTGCCGCGCGAACGCCTCCGCCGCGCGCGCCAGCCGCTCCTCCACCTGCGCGGGCGTGTGCGGCTCGAAGCGCTCCAGCACCTCGCCCGTGGCGGGATTCACCGCCTGGATCGCCATCCTCAGGCCCCGTCGCCGCCGGCCACCCCCTCCAGCGCCCGCACCGCCAGCGCGAAGGCCGCCAGGGGCGCGCTCTCGGAGCGGACCTCCTGCAGCAGCTCGCGGTAGCCCTGCACCTGCCGGGCCCGGTCCTTCTCCAGCGCCTTCAGCGCGTGGCCCACGTCTTCGCCGTTGCCGGCGGCGCGCGCCAGCACCGAGGCCACCAGCGCCCGCTGCGCCCGCGCCACGTCGCCCGCCAGCGTCTGGGCGTAGCGCCGCTCCCAGGGGTCGTGCCGCCCCTCGCGCAGGTGCTCGCGCAGGCTGGCGGTGGCGAAGCGCTCCGAGACGGCGTAGTAGACCTTGGCGGTGCGCACGTCGTCGCTCCCCGCGGCGCGGGCCACGTGCACGATCTCCAGCAGCTGCGGGAGGAAGCGGAGGGTGATCAGCCGCTCGGCCAGCGTGCGGTCCACCCCCGCGTCCTGCAGCTCGCCCAGCCGGTCGAAGAAGAGCTTGCGGTCCTCGCCCGCCACGAAGCGGGCGAAGCTCCCGCGCAGGCTCGCCAGCCCGCCGCGCGCGTCGCCGATCAGCGCGTCGGTGTCGCCGTCGGCGGGGACGTTGGCCAGCAGCCACTGGGTGGTGGCCTCCAGCACCCGCCCCAGCCCCAGCAGCCAGCGGTACACCCGGTCCGCCGTGTAGCGCGCCTCCAGCTCCCCCAGGTCCGCGCGGATCTCCGGTCCCCCCGCGATGCGGCTCGCCACCAGCCAGGCGCGCACCGCCTCGGGGAGCGAGCGCCCCGTGTCGCGCGCCATGCGGTGCAGGAACGACGAGCCCATCAGGTTCACCAGGTCGTTCACCAGCTCGGTGGTCACGATCTCGCGCCGCAGCTGGTGGGCGCGCAGCCGCTCCGGGCCCGCGGCCTCCACCGCCGGGGCGGGGAAGTACCCCACCAGGTACGGCCCGGTGGCCGGGTCGTCGGGGAGCGCCGACTCCAGCAGCGCGCCCTTGGCGTAGAGCTTGGCGTGCGAGAGGAGCACGGCCAGGGTGGGGCGGGTGAGCCCGGTGCGCTGCCCCGCGCGCTCGCGCATGGCGTCGGGGTCGGGGATCCCCTCCGCCGCGCGGTCCAGCCGCCGGTCGCGCTCCAGCGCCGCCACCAGCGCCGCGAAGTCGTCCAGCGCCTCCTTCGAGCGCAGCTCGTCGAGCGACACGGCCAGCGACTGCCCCACGTTGTTGCGCAGCACCAGCTCCGACACCTCGTCGGTCATCGACTC
>DASUNK010000057.1:0-12555 GCA_036277195.1 Longimicrobiaceae bacterium
GCGCTGGTGGCGCGGATGGGGCCCTCCGACGTCTCCACCCTGGTGGCGCTGCGGGCGCTGGTGGCGCGCTGCAACGGCAACGGCGCCGTGGAGCGCGCCAGCTGGGTGACGGGGATGGCCGAGGAGTACCGCCGCTGGTACGAGGGCTCCGAGAGCCCCGCCCAGGCCGCCGGGCAGATGGAGAACTTCCCGGACCCCGAGACGGCCCGCTACCTCGACGAGCACATCGTGCGGCACCTGGCCGACGAGGGGGTGGTGCACCCGCTCCCGCCCGCGAACGGCGACGGGGCGGAGCCGGGCGAGAACGGCGGCGCGGGGTGGGCCGCGGTGCGGCTCTCGCCCTGGGCGGCCGCCGAGGTGGAGGCCGCGCGCGAGGCCCTGCTGGAGCTGCTCGACCGGCGCATCGCCGGCATCCTCGACCGCCCGCACCCGCCGCTCTCCGCGGCCGCGGAGGCGGAGGCGGAGGCGCACCCCGAGCCGGCGCCCCGGCGCGGGCCGATCCCCGGCGGGAGCACGCTGCGCGCGCGCGGGCTGGTGAAGGTCTACCGCCGCCGGCGGGTGGTCAACGAGGTGGACCTCGACGTCTCGCAGGGCGAGATCGTGGGGCTGCTCGGGCCCAACGGGGCGGGGAAGACCACCAGCTTCTACATGATGACGGGGCTCATCAACCCCGACCGCGGGCGGGTGTTCATCGACGGGCGCGACCTCACCGGCGTCCCCATGTACCGCCGGGCGCGCGCGGGGATCGGCTACCTGGCGCAGGAGCCCTCCATCTTCCGCCGCCTGACGGTGGAGGAGAACGTCCGCGCCATCCTGCAGATGCTCGGCATCTCCCGCGCCGAGCAGAAGCGCCGGCTGGAGCGGCTGCTGGACGAGCTCTCCATCAAGCACCTGCGGAAGACCTACGCCTACGCCCTCTCCGGCGGCGAGCGGCGGCGGCTGGAGATCACCCGCGCCCTGGTGGGCGAGCCCAAGTTCATGCTCCTCGACGAGCCGTTCGCCGGGGTGGACCCGATCGCCGTGCACGACATCCAGCAGATCGTGGCGGACCTGCGGCGGCGCGGCATCGGGGTGCTCATCTCCGACCACAACGTGGAGCAGACGCTCGACATCGTGGACCGCGCCTACATCATGTACGACGGACGCGTCCGCGTCTCGGGCTCGGTGTCGGAACTGGTCTGGAACGACGAGGTGGCCGAGATCTACCTCGGCCCCACCCTCACGGCCCGGATGCGCGTGCGCTATCCCAATCCCGCACAGGAAGAAGCGGTATGAAGACCGGCCTCTACCAGGGCACCACGCTCAAGCAGGAGATGAAGATCAACCCTCGCCTCTACCAGGCGATGGACCTGCTCTACATGCCCCTGCTCGACCTCCAGCAGCACCTCAAGCAGGAGCTGCTCAACAACCCGTTCCTCGACATGATCGAGGGCGACGTGGAGGAGGTGGTGGAGAAGGACAAGGACGAGGAGAAGGAGGAGGACGAGATCGACTGGGAGGAGATCCTCCTCAACGGCTTCGAGACCGGCGGCCGCCGCGAGGAGTACGAGGAGCGCGAGTACTACGAGCCCGTCTCGGTGGACACCAAGGACCTGGGCGACCACCTGCACGACCAGCTCACCCTGCTCCGCCTCTCCGAGCGCGACCTCCTGCTGGGCGAGGAGATCATCGGCAACATCTCCGACGAGGGGTACCTGGTGTGCCCCCTGGACGAGATCGTGGAGTCGCTCAACGACTTCTGCCGCGCCAGCGGCGAGTGGGACGAGATCCGCCCCTACGCCCTCTCCGAGGCCGAGCAGATGCTCCGCGTCATCCAGGGCTTCGACCCGCCGGGGATCGGCGCGCGCGACCTGCGCGAGTGCATCCTGCTGCAGCTGCGCGACGCCATCGTCCAGGAGCTGGTGGCCGAGACGGGCGAGGGCGACCCGGAGCCCGACGAGGTGGCCCGCCGGCTCGACGCCAGCCTGGCCTACCGCATCGTCGACCAGTACTTCGACCAGCTCATCAACCACCGCTGGTCCGAGATCTCCAAGGAGCTCTCCATCACCCCGCGCGACGTGCAGAACGCCGCCGACGAGGTGGCCAAGCTCGACCCCAAGCCGGGGCTGAAGTACGCCAACCACGGCGACAACTACATCATCCCCGACCTGATCGTGGAGAAGATCGAGGGCGAGTACCTGGTGTTCCTCAACGACACCAGCCTGCCGCGCCTCAAGCTCTCGCGCACCTACCGCGACATCGCCAAGGACAAGAAGAAGTTCCAGGGCGAGAACAAGGAGTTCATCTCCAACAAGCTGAACTCGGCCAACTGGATGATCCAGGCCATCGAGCAGCGCCGGCAGACGATGCTCAAGGTGATGAACTTCATCGTGGACCGGCAGCGCGACTTCTTCGACAAGGGGGTGCAGTTCCTGAAGCCGCTCACCCTGCGCGAGGTGGCCGAGGTCATCGACATGCACGAGTCCACCGTGAGCCGGGTGACCAACGAGAAGTTCGTGCAGACGCCGCGCGGGGTGTTCCCGCTCAAGTTCTTCTTCTCCTCGGGGCTCTCCACCACCTCGGGCGAGGACGTGTCGGCGCGCGGCATCAAGGCCCAGATCGAGAAGCTGGTGGGCGAGGAGGACCCGGCGCACCCGCTCACCGACCAGGCCATCGTCAACATCCTCAAGGACGAGGGGATCAACATCGCCCGGCGCACGGTGGCCAAGTACCGCGACCAGCTGGGCATCCTCTCCGCCCGCATGCGCAAGCGCGTGTGAGCCCCGACGACCGCACGCTGCTGGCGGAGCCCGCGCCGCCGCCCGCCGCGGCCCGCGCCGCCGCCCTCCCCGAGGCGCTGCGCCGCGACTTCGCGGTGCTCATCCCCGCCTTCGACGAGGTGGAGAACCTCCCGGCGCTCTTCCGCGAGCTGGGCGAGACCTTCGCGCGCCACGGGCTGGAGGGGGAGATCATCCTGGTGGACGACGGCTCCCGCGACGGCACCTACGAGGCGGCGCTGCGCGAGAGCGCGGGGCTGCCGCGGGTGAAGGTGCTGCGCCACCGCCGCAACCTGGGGAAGACCGAGGCGATGGTGACCGGCGCGCACGCCGCCGAGAGCCAGTACCTGGTGCTCTTCGACGCGGACCTGCAGCACTCCACCGAGGAGATCCCCCGCTTCCTGGCGAAGCTGGCCGAGGGGTGGGACATCGTCTGCGGGCGCAAGGTGGGGCGCTACGAGAAGGCGGCGGTGAGCGGGGCGTACAACCGCCTCTCGCAGGCGCTCTTCCACGTGCCGGCGCGCGACCTGAACTCGATGAAGGCCTTCCGCACCGAGATCCTGCGCGAGATCCCCCTGCGGCACGACTGGCACCGCTTCTTCGTGGTGCTGGCGCACGCGGAGGGCTACGGCGTCGCCGAGCTGGACATCGAGCTCTACCCGCGGCGCGCCGGCGTGGCCAAGTACTCGGGGCGCCGCCGGGTGCTGGTGGGGATGGGCGACCTGCTGGTGGTGTGGTTCTACCTGAAGTTCTCGCAGAAGCCGATGCAGTTCTTCGGCGGGGCGGGGATGGGGCTCATCGCCCTGGGGCTGCTGGTGGGAGTGGCGACCGTCGTCCTCCGGGTGCTGGAGTGGATGCCGCCCTTCGGCTTCCGCCCGCTGCTGACGCTGGTGGCGCTGCTGGAGACCGTCGGTTTCCTCCTCTTCGGCTTCGGCTTCATCGCCGAGCTGATCGCCACCCTCCGCGCCGAGATCGACCAGCTCCGCCGCCGTGCGTGACAACCGTGGCGCCGGTTCGAGCATCGGATTATCGTAGCTCCGGACGTTCCCCGGTTTCCCCCCGAACGTACCCATGCCGTTCCACACTGCACCCCGGAGGATGCCGATGTCCCGGAGACGCTGGTCGGCGATGGTGCTGGCGGGTTGTCTGGCCGCGTCCGGCTGCCGCGACGCGGCCGGACCCGAGCCGGTGACGACGGAGGACGAGGTGCGGCTGGTGCAGGTGCTGGGCGACGCGCAGCGCTCGCTGGCGGGGACGCGGCTGCGCTGGGACCTGGTGGTCCGCGCGCTCGACCCGGACGGCGACCCGCGCGCGGGGGTGCCGGTGGCCTGGGCGCTGGCGGAAGGGCAGGGGAGCCTGTCGGGCGCGGCGGTGACGGACCGCGACGGCTACGCGGCGGCCACGCTGGTGCTGGGCGCCGTGCCCGGGCCGGCGGCGGTGGAGGCGCGCGCGGCGGGGGTCGCCGAGGGCGTGGTCTTCCGCAGCGTCGCCACGCAGATGGTGATCCCGCTGATCAGCGCGGGGTGGGAGCACACCTGCGGCATCGACGACGCGGGCGCCCTCTTCTGCTGGGGGAGCAACCAGTACGGACAGCTCGGCACCGCGGCGGCGCTCACGACGTGCGGCGGCATCCCCTGCGCGCTCCAGCCCAGGCCGGTGGTGAACGACTCCGCCTTCACCTGGCAGTCGGTGAGCGTGGGGAGGGCGCACTCCTGCGCCATCGCCAGCACCGGGAGCGCCTGGTGCTGGGGGCGCGGCGACTGGGGGGTGCTCGGGAACGCGTCCACCGCCAACAGCAGCGTACCCGTGCGGGTGGCGTTCGGCACCTGGGCCTACGTGGTGGCGGGCGACGAGCACACCTGCGCGGTGAGCAGCGACGGCGTGGCCTACTGCTGGGGGCGCAACGACAACGGGCAGCTCGGGACGGGCTCCATCGCCTTTCCCTACGCCACCGTCCCCGCCGCGGTCGAGGGCGGGCTGCGCTTCACCTCCCTCTCCGCGGGCGAGCGGCACACCTGCGGCCTCACCACCTTCGACGGCAACCCCTCCGGAGCGCGCTGCTGGGGCTCCAACTACCACGGCCAGCTCGGCACCGGCTCGCGCATCGACGCCTTCACTCCCTCGGCCTCGCCGGTGGTGGAGCTGACCTTCACCGCCATCGAGGCGGGGGCGCGCCACACCTGCGGCGTGGCCACCTTCAGCCGCCCCTTCTGCTGGGGGAGCAACCAGTACGGCCAGTTCGGCGACGGCAACGAAATCTCCGACTTCATCGAGCGCACCAACCTCGGCAGCAACGTGCCGGTGCCGACGCGCACCGACGAGTTCTTCACCGACCTGGAGGCCGGCCACTTCCACTCCTGCGGCCTCACCACCACGCAGCAGCTGCGCTGCTGGGGGATGGGCCCGCTCGGCGTCAACACCTTCACGGGCAGCCAGACGAGCTTCACCCCCGGGGCGGTGGCGCCCGGCGTCACCTGGCACACCTTCAGCGCCGGCCGGAACCACACCTGCGCCATCACCACCACCAACGAGGCCTGGTGCTGGGGCACGAACCAGCGCGGCCAGCTTGGCGACGGGACCACCGCCAACAGTCCGCGGCCGTACCCGCCGTTCCCGTTCCCCGCCAACAGCGGGCGAGTGGTCGGCTTCCCGTAGTTCTCTCGGACGGAAGATCCAAGGCGTACGCGCCCGCCGGAGGACCCGGCGGGCGCGCGCCCCTTCGGACAGCATTGACAGCGGCATCGGGCGGGATTAATCATGCGACCGCCGGTTCAATACGTTTTCCGTCATGCTGTTTGTTTATGGAGGTGGTCATGAAACGCTCGTCGGTCGATCGTAACGCATCCCCGTCCTCCGCCGTCAAGCCGCCCCGCTCCGCCCGACCCCCGACGCACCCGCTGGTGGCGGTCGCCAACCTGCTGATCATGGCGTTGTTCGTCGGCGTGGCGATTCTCACGGTCGACGAGCTGCTCTCGCGCCAGGACCGCCTGGAATCGTTCGACCAGGAGCTCGCCGAGGTGCAGCACACGCTGACGTCGGCGGGGCAGCACCCGTCGCCGGCGGACAGCGCGGACTACGCGGCGGTCCGCAGCCGCGCGGCAGCGCTCCGGACCGCCCGGCGGAACCTGACGACGCTGATCGGCACCGGCGGCGCGTCGGGCACCAGCGTGCGGGCGATCAACGAGAGCCTCGGCTCGCCCCGCTCGCGCCCGCCCGTGCCGCTGCTGGGCGGCGTGGAGAAGCTGTCCAACAGCAGGCTGCTGGTGATCCTGCTGCTGGTGTGCGGGGGCATCGGCAGCGGGATCACCGGGCTGCGCAGCTCGCGGATCAACGTGCGGCAGATCGGCCAGGGCCTCGCGGCGGGGTTCATCACCTTCCTGGTGGTCACCGGCGGGTACAAGATCTTCCTGGTGCAGGTCGACGCCGCCGACGTCACGTTCAACCCGACCAGCTGCGGCATGTTCGCGGTGGCGGCGGGGCTCTTCACCGAGCGCGCGCACCGGCTGGTGGCGAAGCTGGTGGAGCACTTCTCCTTCCGGGTGGAGCAGGTGGTGACGGGCGCGGCGGAGACGCCCGCGACGAAGCCGCCGGCAGCCAACGGCGCGCGGCGCTCGGCCCCGCGGCAGCGCAAGCTGAAGATCGAGATCGCGCGGACGGTGCCCGAGCCCGAAGAGTCCGTGCCGCGCGTGAAGCGGGCGTAGGCCTACCGCGGCGCTTCGCGCACGTCCACCACGTTGTCGTCGGGGTGGCGGTCGATCAGCTTGTGGTAGGGATCGACCCCCGCCCGCGCCGGCTCGCGGTCCACCACCACGCGGAGCTGCCGCGTTCCCGCCGGCAGCCAGTGCTTGCGCAGGTAGAGCGCCTCCCCCTCGTCGCGGTCCCGGCCCCGCGGCGCCGCCGCGAACACCCCCACCTCCACCAGGTCGCGCATCGGCGCCGCGCGCTCGTTCCCCACGCTGTCGGCGTAGAGCTTCTGCGCGCTGACGTCCAGCGTCACCTCGTAGCGCCCGTCCGGCAGGCGCCGCCAGGTGGCGCTCTTCGCCTGGTTGTCGTAGAGGGTGATCCGTTCGAACAGGTCGCCCAGGAAGTAGCGCAGCGAGTCCGGCGTGGCCGCCTGCAGGTGCCGGTAGAAGTCGGGCGACACCGGGTACGGCGGCCCGCGGAAGCGCCACTCCTCCAGGAAGGCGCGGATGGCCGCGTTCAGCCGCGCCTCGCCCAGGTAGTCGCGCAGGGCGTACATGGCCACCGAGCCCTTGCGGTAGTGCACGTAGCCCAGCCCCTCGTCCAGCAGCAGCGGCGGCTCCTTCTTCTGCTCGGCGCTGCGCCCCTCGAAGTAGCGGTCCATCTCGTACTTCAGGAACTTGCGCATCTGCGCGGGGCCGTACTCGCGCTCCATCACCATCAGCGCCGAGTACTGCGCCAGCGTCTCGGACATCAGCGTGGCCCCCTGCGCCTCGGCGCCGATCACCTGGTGCGCCCACCACTGGTGGGCGACCTCGTGCGCCGTCACGTAGAAGGGGTAGTCCACGTCCTCCTCGTCGTCCACGCGGGCGATGAAGCCGATGGCCTCGGAGTAGGGGATGGTGTTGGGGAAGGCCTGCGCGAACACCTCGTAGCGCGGGAACTCCAGGATGCGCACCTGCCGGTGCTGGTACGGGCCGAAGGCGGCGGTGAAGTAGTCGAGCGACTTCTTCACCGCGTCGATCATCCGGTCCAGGTTGTAGGCGTGCGGCGCGTGGTGGTACACCTCGATCGCCACCGCGCGGCCGTCGGGGCCCACCCAGCGGTCGCGCTTCACCGTGTAGCGGGCGGAGAGGAAGGAGTAGAAGTTCAGGATCGGCGCGTCCATCCGGTAGTGGAAGTACCGGCGGCCGCCCTGCCGCCACTCGCGCTGCAGGTACCCCGGCGCCAGGGCGATCTGGTCCGCGCTGGTGCTCACCGTGGCCTCGAAGTCGATCCAGTCCGCGTCGCGCGAGATGTAGCTGTTGCGCCGCGCGGCGGGGTCCGTCACCCGCGGCATCCGCTCCTTGGGACGCAGCCCGTAGCGGCGGCGCACGTCGTCGCTGTCCAGCTCGCCGGCGGGATTGTAGCCCAGGCTGGGGAGGCGCGTGCTGTGGAAGAAGGTGCCGTTCTCCACCACGAAGAGGTTGTCCACCGAGTTGCCGAAGCCGCGGGTGACGTAGTCGAGGTCGAAGTCGAGGCGCAGCGAGTCGCCGGGGGCCAGCGGGTGCGCCAGCCGGTAGATGGCGTAGCCGCGCTCGCGGTCGTGCAGCACCCGGCGCGCGGGGCGGTCGAAGGCGAGCGCGCGCACCTCCGCCGTCGGGGGGACGGCGACGTGCAGCGAGTCCACCGCCACGCCGGAGCGGTTGACCAGCCGGAAGCGGCCGCGGGCGCGCAGGTCGCGCTCGGCGGGGAAGATGTCCACCTGCACGCTGGCGCCCACGATGCGCGGCTGCGGCGCGTTCTCGAAGCGCTTGTAGCGCTTCTCGTACTCGGCCCGGGCGCGCTGCTCTTCCTTGCCGGTGCGGTGCTCGTTGAGGACGTTGGTGTTGTAGAAGATGAACCCGCCCAGCCCGGCGATGAGGAGCACCGCCACCGCCGTGGCGGCCAGCGCGGGGCGGCGGAAGCGGAGCCGCGCCAGCCGCACGCGCCAGCGGGCGCCCGTCTCCTGCCCGCGCACCCAGAAGAGGTTGGAGAGCACCGCCATCAGCAGCGCCCAGGCGGCCCAGTACCCCTTGAGCCAGGCGAACGGCTCGATGAAGGGGCCCCAGCGGTTCATGTCCGAGTATTCACCGAGGGAGCCGGAGTTGTAGCGGTAGAGGGTGTGCTCCAGCCCCAGCGAGGGGAGGAAGCCGTTCGCCACCACGTAGAGGATGACGATGAGGTGGCCCAGGTACTTGTGGTTCACCAGCACGTGCACCAGCATCACCAGCACGCACAGCCCCAGGTAGTTCACCAGCTGCGCCCCGAAGAGGAAGCGCAGGTACAGCCCCAGCTCGAAGTTGAAGTACCCCTTCGCCGCCTGCACCGCCACGCCCGTCACCAGCACCACCAGCTGGAGCAGCGCCACCACCACGGCCAGCGCCGCCAGCTTGGCGGCGTAGGGCACCCAGGTGGGGACCGGCGCCGCGTCGTGCACCTGGTGCATGCGCACGTCGCGCTCGTGCCACACCAGCTCGCCGGCGTAGAAGGAGATGATGATCAGCACGAAGAGGGAGAAGGTGCCTCCCAGGATCTCCAGCACCGACCAGGTCACCGGCCAGGTGGTGGTGCCGAAGATCTTCCCCACCTGTCCCGAGCCGATGGCCAGGAAGAGCGCCGCGGCGGCCACGATCGCCAGGAAGTAGCGGTTCCCCACCACCGTCCAGAAGGCGCGGCGGAAGACCACGGCGAACTGCTGCCAGCGCGCCCCGGCGTCGAAGTGCAGGGAAGGGGTGGGGAGCGCCAGCCGCTGCGGCGGGGCGTGCGCCGGCGCCTCCGCCGCGGCCGCGCGGCGGCGGGCGGCGCGCTCCGGGGCCACGTGGGTGAAGCGGAAGCGCGCGTACACCGCCAGGAACACCGCCACCCCCAGCCCGCCCCAGAGGAGGCGGTTCTGCAGGAGCACGCCCTCCAGCGGGAGGAGCCGGGCGTTCTTCTGCGCCGGGCTCCAGTAGCGGGTCACGTAGTCGATCGGGTTCGCCGCGAAGGGGTCGAGCAGCGCGGCCAGGCGCTGATTCTCCAGGTCCTGCATGAGGGTGCCCGCCAGCAGGTAGCCGAACACCAGCACCACCCCGCCGATGTAGTTGGGGAGCATCTGCCGGGTGCGGGCGGCCAGCGCGAAGAAGATGGCGCCGGTGAAGAGCAGGGTGGGGAGCACCACCACCAGGTAGGGGTGGAGGAAGGCGTCCAGCCGGAACGCCTGGAAGCGCTCGCGGTCCAGCCCCGGGACGACGCTGCCGACCAGCAGCCCCAGCGGCACGCTGGTCATCACCAGCGCGTTCACCAGCAGCGCGCCGGTGAAGCGGCCGCCCAGGTAGCTGAAGCGGGTGATGGGGCTGGTGAAGAAGAGCGGGTGGATCCCCGCCTCGTAGTCGCGGTAGACCGAGTTCCCCAGGAGCGCGGCGGTCACGATGCCGCCGAAGAGGCACACCACGCTGGTGAGCACGGCCAGCGAGTAGGGGGAGTTCAGCTTGATGTTCCCCCCCGCGCCGCCGAAGGAGAGCGACGCCCCCTCCCACATCCCCCCGCCGATCATCATCAGCAGCCCGGCCAGCGCCAGGAAGATGAGGAAGTACATCCAGGTGGAGGTGCGCCGCAGGTAGTAGGCGACCTCGAAGCGCATCGTCTCCAGGAAGGGCCCCTTCACGAGGCCGCCTCTGCGCCGGCCAGCGACGCCTCGTGGGTGAGCCGCCCCGCCATGGCGGTGAAGTACACGTCCTCCAGCGAGACGTCGGCCGCGTCGAACGAGGGGTCCGGCTGCGCGGGGGCGTGCACGTGGATGACGGTGCGCCCGGCGAAGAGGCGGGTGGAGATCACCCGGTGCGCCGTCTCGTAGGCGGGGAGCTCGTCCTTGCCGACGATCTTCTTCCACACCTTGCCGCGCAGCGACTCGATGGCGGCCAGCGGCTCGGCCTCCAGCCGGATCTCGCCGCGGTCGATGATGGCCATCCGCTGGCAGAGCTCGCTCACGTCCTCCACGATGTGGGTGGAGAGGATGACCACCGCGTTCTCGCCCAGCTCGCTGAGCAGGTTGAGGAAGCGCACGCGCTCGGCGGGGTCGAGCCCGGCGGTGGGCTCGTCGACGATGATGAGCCGCGGGTTGCCGAGCAGCGCCACCGCGATGCCGAAGCGCTGCCGCATGCCGCCCGAGAAGCCGCCCAGCTTCTTCCTGCGCGCGTCGTAGAGGTTGGTCTGCTCCAGCAGGGCGCGGACGGTCTCCTTGCGCTCGCGGCGGCGGGTGATGCCCCGCAGCACGGCGAAGTGGTCGAGCAGGTCCTCGGCGGTGACCTTGGGATAGACGCCGAACTCCTGCGGCAGGTAGCCGAGGGTGCGGCGCACCTCGTCCTTCTGGCGGAGCACGTCCAGCTCGCCCAGGGTGACGGTCCCGGAATCCGCCTCCTGCAGGGTGGCGATGGTGCGCATCAGGGTGCTCTTGCCGGCGCCGTTGGGGCCCAGGAGCCCGAACATCCCCTGCGGGATGGTGAGGGAGACGTCCTTCAGCGCCACGGTGCCGTTGGGATACGTCTTCGAGAGGTGCGAGATGCGCAGTTCCATGGGGACTCGGGTCAGCGGTGGCGGAGCATGGAGAAGCCGAGGTAGCTGCCGTAGACGCCCATGCCGAGGATCAGGAGCGTGGAGAAGTAGAAGTAGCCGGGCTCCTCGGAGGCGTAGACGACTTCGTCGTCCGACTCCACGAACTCGCCCGCGAGCAGCCCCTGCACGCCGTACGCGGTCAGCCCGAGGCACATGACGAGGAACACGAGGCCGAAGAGCCGGATCGCCCAGCGGTCGGCGCGGGCGCTCCTGCGGCGGTGGCGGCGTGCGGGCGGCCGGGCGCCCGGGCGCGGCGGGCGATTCAGGGCCGCGCGCCACCCTCCCACGGCCAGGGCGCCCGAGAACGCCGCCATGGCGAAGAGGGAGAGCACGCCGAAGTAGACCTCGGCGCGGCCCCAGAGCGAGTCGTCCATGCCGAGCGCGCCGGTGGCCAGCGCCCGCACGGCGGCGACGGCGAGGACCACGCACATGGTGGTGGGGATGAGGGCCATCAGCCCCGCGACGAGCTGCTCCTTCCGCGTCAGGGGAACCCAGCGCGGTCCCGATGGCGTGGGGACCTGCGGATCTTTCCCTTTCACTCGCATGGTGGGTGCTCTCGGAAGCGTGGGTGCGGAACTGCCCCGGCACAGGATAAGGCTTCTACGGAACTCAGGGAAGAAAAGTGGCAACGTATGTGGCGCCTTCCCCTCTTGTCATCCTGAACGGAGCGCCTCACGGGCTTTCTCCCGCACGATCGTCCGGCGCGGAGTGAAGGATCTATAGACGGCGTGCGCAGGAGCCAGTGGTCTGCGCAGTCCGATGCGATAGATCCTTCGCTACGCGCCACGCTCTCGTGCGGCAGCGGGTTCGGCGCAGCGCTCCGCTCAGGATGACAAACGTTTTGGGTGGGAAGCGCGTCGCCCATCCGGTCGATGTCCCACCTGGGGCCGCGGCGCCCCATCCTCGCCCCCCGCGGCGCGGGGACATTTTTCCGGAAATCGTTCTCCCGCAACCTCCTGCGGAGCGGGCACCGGGCGGGAACGGCACGTGCCTGAGGGTGGGCCGCCCGGCGGGAGTATGTCGCCGGGCTGATCGCATACATCGAATCCCGATCTCCCGCGCCGCGCGCCGGCGCAGAAAGGCCTTGCACTCCGATGATCCGCCAGACGCTGGACCTCAACGAACTCGCCGTGGAGACCTTCGCCATCCTGCCGGCCGGCATCCAGTACTCCGGCCTCATGGCGCCGCCGCCCAGCGAGGACACCCGCGACGTCTGCTGCGACGACGCGTACCTGCGGGCTCCCATCACGATGCACACGGACCCGTGCGACATCTGCTGCAACACGGAAACGCAGGGGTAGTCCCGACCTCCCCTGAAAACGCGGAAGCCCCGGGCAGGTGCCCGGGGCTTCCGTCGTTCCGGCCGGCGGCGGCGGTCACGCCGCGTCGTCGGGGTTGTCCACCATCTGCGGGAGGGTGGTCAGCTCCTTGATGTGCAGCTTCCGCTCGCCGCGGGGGAGCTGCAGCGTCACCTTCTCCCCGCGCGTCTTCCCGAGCAGCGTCTGCC
>DASUNK010000058.1:0-2298 GCA_036277195.1 Longimicrobiaceae bacterium
ACGCGCGAGACGTTGGCCGCCGCCAGCGCGGCCGGGAGCCCGCCCGCGGCGCGCGCCACCCGCGGCGGGAGCGCCACGGCGGAGAGGAAGCGCCCCAGCGTCTCGGCGCCCACGTCCGGGCGCAGGGCCAGCTGCGTCACCCCGTGCTCGGCCAGCCGGGTGGCGAAGCGCTCCACGTGGGGCGAGCGGCGCGCCAGCGCCTCGGCCCCGCGGCGCAGCCCGCCGGGGCCCACGTCCAGCCGCAGCTCCTCGCCGGAGGTGAGGAAGTCGCGCGAGAGGGTGAGCAGCGCCCCGGTCAGCGTGGGGTGCGTCAGCGGGAAGAACTCGCTGAGCGCGTACCCCTTCGCCAGGTCCACGGCCATCGTGTGCAGGGACTTGTCGCCGCTCATGGGCAGGTCCGTGGAGGGTGGTCCGGTCAGCGCTTGATCCGCTCGCCCCGGTCCTCGTGGCGAAAGATCCAGGCGGCCAGGGCGCCGGGGCGGATGCTCCGCTCGCGGTGCCAGGGCTCCATGTCCCACTGTGAGCCGCCCTCGGGCCCCGGCTCCCGGGCGATGCGCCCCAGCAGCTCGATCACCCGCCGGCGCCAGAGCGACCAGTTGGCGGGGCGCAGGTCGACCCATCCCTTGCGGGCGGTGTGTTCCGGGGGCTCGCCCGGCGCGGGCTCGATCTCCACCTTGCGCCCGCGCAGCAGCCGCTCGCCGTCGGCAAGCAGGATGGCCAGGTGGCTGGAGAGGATGCGGGTGCGCAGGTCCGCGTCCTCTTTCAGCAGCGCCTCCGCCTGGCGGGCGAACGCCTCGGGGTCGATCTCCGCCGCCCCGTCCAGCCGCCCCTGGCAGAGGCGGCGCAGGAGCTCGCCCTCGAAGAGGAGCTTGGTGAGGCGCGGCGGGCCGAGCATCTCGAAGCCCACGCTGCGCACCCCGGCCTCGCGCTCCAGCTCCTCCATGTGGCGCAGCGCGGACTGGCGCAGCACCCCGGCCCGGTAGGTGGGCCCGGAGGTGGAGGCGTCGAGCGCGCCCACCACGTCGCGCCCCGTGGGGTAGCCCTGGATCTCTCGCACCGCGTCGCGGGCGATCTCTTCGGGGGTGATGAACTCCATCAGCCCCAGCGCGCTGATGGCCTCGAACTCGTCGGGCGAGAAGAGGCCGTTCTCTCCCGCGTCCAGGTACACGCCCCGCAGCGCCTCGCCGGTGTCGCGCCAGAGCGAGCCGCGCCCCCACTCCTGCCGCAGGCGCCGCCGCTCGCCGTCTCCGCCGTCGGCGGGGGGGAACGCCTCGGCCACCGGCACCGCCTCCACCGCGTCCACGCGGGTCACCACCTGGCCGCCGCGCACGACCTCGCCGTTGCGCACCCGCTTCCACGAGATGGCGGCGGTGGGCTTGATCTCCTTGACCGCGGGGGCGCCCGGGGTGCGCGCCATCAGGTAGAGGAGGAGGGTGTGGGCGCCGGCCACCGCGCTCTTGGCCAGCAGCTGCCGCGAGGGGCGGTCCTCCGAGTGGGTGAAGGGGACGTTGAGCCCCATCCCCCCGCTCCCCGCCGTGCCCACCTTGAGGTAGGTGCGCGTCCCCACCGCCGTCATGGCGTTGAGCGCCACCCACACGTGGTGGATGAGGTGCGGGAGGGTGCTGGAGACCAGGTGCTTCTCCACCGCCTCCAGCGCCACCCGCCCGTCGGCGGCGGAGCGGCGCAGGTTGGCGGCGCTCTTGAACTCGTTCTGGTAGGCGAAGCCGGTGGCGGTGTTCACGCAGTCCACCACCACGTTGGGGCGGTGGGTGAGGATCATCTCCCCGAGCGTGTTGGTGCGCCACGCCTGGGGCGAGAGCGCGCCGAAGAGCCCGTCGAGCAGCGCCGCGCGGGATGCGGGCTCGTCGAGGAGCGCGTCGCGCCGGTGGTCCTTCAGCTCGGCGGGGGCGAAGAGGTTCCCCCACGCGGGGACCAGGCGGATGCGGTCGCCGGCGAGCGGCGCCAGCTCCTCCACCGCCTCGGCGGCCTCGCGCTCGGTGAGGGCGGAGACCACCACCACGGCGGGCTCCAGGGGGAGCAGCTCGCGCACGATGGCCATCCCCACCAGCCCCGAGCCGCCCAGCACCAGGACCCGCGAGCCCCTTATCTCCATGAACCGCGCTTGTGGTCGATGTCGATGGCCTTATCCGCGACGGCGCGGCGGCCGGCCACCTCCGTGGCCGCGCGGCGGGCCGGACTTCGGTCCGCGCGGCGGGCCCGATTTCGGCCCACGTCCGGGCCCCGGCTTCCCAGGTGGCCCTGCGCCGGGTTGCTTCGGCCGCGCTTCGTCGCCACGCC
>DASUNK010000059.1:0-3812 GCA_036277195.1 Longimicrobiaceae bacterium
GGATCGGCACGTCCGTCATCCCGATCTCGTCGCCGTAGTACAGCGTGGGCGTGCCGTGCAGCGCGAGCAGCAGCAGCGCGGCCACGCGCGCCTGCGCCGGCCCCACGCGGCTGGCGATGCGGTGGCGGTCGTGGTTCCCCAGCACCCAGTTCGGCCAGGCGCCGGGCGGGAGGAGCGATTCGTAGCGCCGGATGGCGGCGTCGAGCGCGCGCGCCTCCCACGGCATCCGGATGAGCTGGAAGTTGTAGGGGAAGTGGCAGCCGCCGCCGTCGCGCCCGTAGTACGGCATCAGCCGCTCGACGGAGTTGTAGATCTCGCCCAGCAGCACGCGGCCGGGGCCGTAGCCGTCCAGCACGCGGCGCAGGCGGGCGATGACCTCGTGCACCTCCGGGCGGTCGCCCGAGTGGACGCGCAGCAGGCGGTCGAAGGGGTCGTCCGCGTCGGGGCGGTAGTCGGGGTTGGGCGGGTTGTCGCGGAAGAGAGGATCCTTGATCACGTTCTGCACCGCGTCCACCCGCACCCCGTCGGCGCCGCGCTCCATCCAGAAGCGGACCACGTCGAGCATGGCCGCCTCCACGGCGGGCTCGCGCCAGTTCAGGTCCGGCTGCTCGCGCAGGAAGGTGTGCAGGTAGTACTGGCGGGTGGCCTCGTCCCACTCCCACGCGCTCCCGCCGAAGGCGCTGATCCAGTTGTTCGGCGGCCCACCGTCCGGCGCGGCGTCGCGCCAGAGGTACCAGCCGCGCTTCCCGGCGGCGCGCGCGGCGCGCGACTCCAGGAACCAGGGATGGCGGTCCGAGGTGTGGTTGGGGATGAAGTCGAGGACGACGCGGATGCCGCGGGCGTGCGCGGCCGCCAGCAGCGCGTCGAAGTCCCGCAGCGTGCCGAAGCGGGGATCGACGGCGCGGTGGTCGGTGACGTCGTAGCCGAAGTCCGCCATCGGCGAGGGATAGAACGGGCAGATCCACACCGCGTCCACGCCCAGCCACCGGAGGTAGTCGAGCCGGGCGGCGATCCCGCGCAGGTCGCCGACGCCGTCGCCGTCGCTGTCCTGGAACGAGCGGGGGTAGATCTCGTAGATCACCCCGCGCCGCCACCAGGGCGCGTCGTCCTCCGTCACCGGACGTGGCTGCCGTGCGGCGGGGAGGGGCGGCGCGGGAGGAGCCAGAGGAGGGAGGCGGCGGCGTAGACCTCGCGCACGCCGCCGAGGAGGATGGGGACGACGATGACGGCGAGCCAGAGGAGCGCGAGCGCGGCGTTGCGCCGGCGCGAGCGGCGGATGGCGCGCACCAGCTCGCCCCGCTCGGCCATGCCGGTGAGGTCGCCGCGGCGGGCGCTGACCTCGGCCAGCCCGGCGGCGGCCGAGCCCTCGGCCACGTTGAGGCCCAGCCGCAGCAGCGAGCGCAGCAGGCGCGCGAAGAGCGCGGCGGCGCCGAGCACGGCCAGCGGCAGCAGCAGCGCGGTCAGCAGGGGAGAGCTCACCCGGACAACCTGGGACGGGTGCTCCCGCCGCCGCAACCGGCGCGGCAGCCCAGCGGTTGAAACCGCGGGCAACAACTACGCGAAGTCGGCCTTCGCCGACTGCAGGGCCGACCCTGGTGCGCCCGCACCCATCCTGTCATTCTGAAGCCCGACCACCGTGAAGCATCCGCCTGTACCGTCCCGCGCAGGGCTGAAGAATCTGGCCGAGGCATGGCTGGGAGCCGGGTGCGGCAGCCTCACCGCTGCGGGGGCGGCGAAGGACCCCGGTTGAGCCAGCCGCTCCGGTCGGCACCAGCCGCGCAGGCCAGATTCCTCGCTCGTTCCTCGCACGGAATGACAGTCATCTGATGCAACCGGCGCGCTACACGCGGCCGATGGCGAGCACCTCGGCCACCACGGGGCGGCGTCCCCAGCGGATGGCCTCGCCGCAGTCGGCCATGTAGATGTCGATCTTGTTCCCCTTGATGGCCCCGCCGGTGTCCATCACCACGAAGATGCCGATCGGCCGCCCGTCCGGGTGCGCGAGCCGCACCACGGAGCCGAGCGGCAGCACCCGCGGGTCGCCCGCCGCCATGCCGTCGCGGGTGCGTACGCCGGTGCGCATGTTCCCCCGCAGGCAGTAGGCGGTCGAGCTCATCTCCAGCGTACCGGAGACGGGGAAGCCGCTCCCCGCGCTGCGCTCGGCCGCCGCGGCCCGCTCCTCGGCGGCGGCCGCCCGCGCCTCCGCCGTGAACGCGCGCGCCTCGGCGGCAGTGGCAGCCTCCACGGCCCTCGCCAGCGCCGTCCGCAGCTCTGCCAGCTCCGCGGCCGTCCGGTCCGGCTCCGGCGCGGGGGCGAGCACGGGCGCCGTGCCCAGCTCCTGCGCCGCGGCGGGCGCCGGGGTGGCCACCGGGCGCGGACCGCACGCCCACGCGCTGACCGCGATCGCCGCCAGCAGCGGCGCCATGCGCAGCCTCGAATCGCTCATCGTTCCTCGGGGAATGGGTTTCGCCCCTCCGCCCCACCTCCGCCGCCGGTCCGGCAAAGTTTTCCCGCCCGCGGCGCACACGATGGGGCCACGGCCGCCCGCGGGAAAGCGGCGAGCACATGGGACTTTCGGGGGATCACGCGCGGGGAGAGCGTCTGCAGGACCGCCGGAAAGGCTGCAAAGGCCGGGCCCCCTCCCCCCGACCCCCTCCCCCAATAAACCCTGGGGGAGGGGGAGCACCACGGTTCGCGCCCCCACCATGCGTAGGGGCGCGATGAATCGGCGATTCATCGCGATGAATCGCGCCCGGAGGATGCGACAGGGTGCTCCTCAGCCGCGGGCGATTTCCGCCTCCAGCGCGCCGTGGCGCGCGGCCACGTACGCCCGCAGCGCGTCCACCACGCGGCCGACCACCGGATAGGCCGCCGGCGGAGGCGGCACCGGGGCCTCGTCCTCGGCGCCGGGCGGGCCGTACGAGACCGCTGCCCACGCCAGCACCTCGCGTCCCTCGCGCGGCAGCCGCACCGCGCCGTCGAAGCGCTCCGCGAAGCGCAGCACCGCCTCGCCGCGGCGCGGGCGTGTCTCCCCTTCCAGCAGCAGCGCGGCCGTGCACAGCCGCACCACGTCGTCGCGCGCGCGGCGGACGGCGGCGGCCGCGTCGCCGCGCGCGCGGGCTTCGCCCACCTCCTCGCTCCCCTCCTCCACGCGCTGCAGCAGCGCTCCCACACACGCCAGCGCGTCGTGCGGCGTCCACGCGATGCGCAGCGGCGGGGCGCGCGGGGGCCAGAGCGGCACCCCGTCGTCCAGCGCGTCCACCAGCATCGGCGTGCGGCGGCCCTGCTCCAGGTCCGGCAGCGACACGCACCAGGTGGTGACGGGCACTCCGCGGTCGAACGCCACGGCCGCCGCGATGGTCTCCGCGTGGCCGGCGTGCGGCTCGCGGTCGGGTGGCAGGTCGCGGAACACCAGCAGCACGTCGAGGTCGGAGTCCGGCCGCGCGTCGCCGCGCGCCCGCGACCCGAAGAGGAGGGCGCGCACCAGCTCCGCCGGCACCTCGCGGCGCACGCGGCGCACGAACTCCATGGCCGCCGCGTGCTCGCGCGGGCTCAGGCATTCGCGGACGGTAGGTCGAGCGGACATGCAATTGAAAGCGGCTGGTGAGCATTCTCCCCTGCCTCGCGGCAGGCAAGTCGTATTCCGAATGCAGAGAGCCCCGTCACCGATCGGACGGGGCTCTTTGTGCGCAGGAAGCGGATCATGGAATCACAGTGGCATACGCGACGGAGCCGTGCAACGCTCGATTGCACGGCTCACGCCATTCCTGCGCTTCGCCCGAAGCGGGCCGAGAGGGGTCGCCCCCCGGCCC